>JBFIIZ010000038.1:0-6063 GCA_041601015.1 Minisyncoccia bacterium
CAACAGGTTCTGGTACAACAGGTTCTGGAGCTGCAACAGGTTCTTGGGTTAGATTTTCGCCCTGAACAACAATAGGTGTCTCTGAGACAGTTATTGGTGACTCTTTAGTAGATATAGACTCTGACAACTGCGCAGCAGAGTTCTTTTTTCTGTCACTATCAACGGTGTAAGACTTAATCTGTGCTTCATCAACATATCGAATACGTCCAATCTTCTTAGAATCAACACGACCCTCTCTCGCCATTTGTCCAACATAGTCACTAGTATAGCCAGTTTCTCGTGCGGCTTTTTTTGATGAAATATATCTTTTACCTTCAACAAATATATAGTCTTCCATAACTAAATTTTAACAAGAAAATGTCCTTTACGCCTGTGGATAACAAGGCGAGATAGCCTTATATATAAAGGACAAATAAAAGGTTTTTTACGCAAAAAAAGAATTTTATATACTTATTGGCCTATAAGCTCTTTCAATAGTTTTTCTAACATCTGTGGATCAGCCGAACCCTTGGTGGCTTTCATTCCTTGACCCATCAGAAACTTAAGTGCTGTTTCTTTTCCCTTTTTATATTCTTCAACTACGCCAGAATTATCTCTAATGAGAGATTCTACGATTTCCTTAATTGCACCCTCATCTTTCATTTGTAGCAAATTATTTTCTTTTGCTATATCCATAGGCGCACCGCCTTTATCAAGCATTATTTTTAGTATGTCTTTTGCCCCCCTAGAAGACACGTCCCCCGAACTAACTATTTTTATAAGATCTGCAAAATCGATAGCGCTTATCGACAAGTTATCGGGAACACCTAAATCTTTAAAGTATCCAAACAAATCAGAAGTAATGTAATTAGAAGCAAGTTGTGCGTCTTTTTTGTTTTCCAACGCTTCATACACTGAGTCAAAAAACTTTCCATACACCGGATATACAACATAGACGTCGGCGTCTTCTTTTTTAATATTATATATATTTATATACCTCTCTCTCTTTTCCCAAGGTAATTCTGGTAGTCCACTCTTTATCTTCTCGATATCAAACTCTGGAACTTCATCTAATCTTAGTTTTGGTAAGTCTGGGTCTGGAAAATATCTATAATCCTCTGATGTTTCTTTTATTCTCTGTGAAAATGTTTTTTGTTTAGCCTCATCCCAACCTCTGGTTTCCTGAACCAACTCTTCCCCACTCTCGAGTGCCTTTATATGCCTCTCTACTTCATATTGAATTGCTTTCTCAACAACTTTAAACGAGTTTAAATTTTTCACCTCTACCTTAGTTCCAAGTCTGTCTGTTTTGCTTACAGATATATTTGCCTCAACTCTCATCTCTCCTTTTTCCATGTTTGCATCAGATACACCAAGCGTGCGCAGAAGTAATTGTAATTCACGAGCAAATCTACCCGCCTCGACTGGCGAGTGTATTACTGGTTCTGTAACAAGCTCCATTAGGGGTATACCTGCACGATTAAAATCGACAAGTGAGTGTTCACCTTTATCATGGGTTGAACGCGCAGTATCTTCTTCTAAATGAATTCTCGTTAGCTCAAAACCAAGAATAGAACCTCCTTTAACAATCGGGTATTTGTATTGACTAATTTGATAACCTTTCGGAATATCA
Organism: Minisyncoccia bacterium; assembly: GCA_041601015.1. Taxonomy (GTDB): domain Bacteria; phylum Patescibacteriota; class Minisyncoccia; order Phycocordibacterales; family PCTT01; genus 21-14-all-36-13. The sequence goes on from JBFIIZ010000038.1 coordinate 1,613, forward strand.
GGATAAAAATAATTTTTCCTATCAAATTCAGTAAAAGTTGCAATTTCCCCACCAACAGCAACACCTACCTTTATTACATTCTTTACCGCCTCTTTGTTAATCACCGGCAAAGTGCCTGGTTGAGCCGTGCAAACCGGGCATATATTTATATTTGGTGTTTTTTCGTCTGGGTCATTTTTAGAGTCACAAAACATTTTTGTTTGTGTCTTTAATTCTGCATGTATTTCAAGACCAATCGTTGTTTTATATTTAGATTCTTCCATAAATATATAGTACTACATTGAGGACATTGTCTTAATAAGACTGTCTGACAGAGTCTTTATAGACTCATCGTCATATACTGATACAGAAAATACCTCCCTTCCATAAGACTTCAAAGCTTCTTTTGCTTTGTTTACCTCTTCTGGTGTTGTTGTGTCTGTTTTGGTCAGTATTATCACCTCCTGTTTATCATCAAGCCTTTTTGAATAGTTATCTAATTCTTTCCTAATAGTTTCATAAGCTAATGCAACGTCTTCGCTTTCAAGTGAAATACAGTGCAAAAGTAGTTTAGTTCGACTTATGTGTCTTAGAAACTGATGCCCCAACCCTTTGCCCTCGGACGCACCCTCTATAAGTCCAGGTATATCTGCAAGTATGTAACCATACAGATCACCTAAATGAGGTGATACTGTGGTAAATGAGTAGCTTGCAACTTTTGAGTTTGCATTCGTAAGAGCGTTTAAAAGAGATGACTTTCCAGCATTTGGAAAACCAACAAACCCAGCATCAGCAATCAGCCTGAGTTCAAATTTAAACTTACTTTCCTCTCCTTGTTTTCCTTTGGTGTGCTCTTTTGGTGTTCGATTAGTAGAACTTTTAAAATGCTCATTCCCAAGACCTCCATTTCCCCCTTTTAATATTAAGACTTTTTCTCCCTCCTCAAGAAGCTCAAATCGCTCACCATTAGAGTTTCTTGTGACCACAACACCTATTGGCATGGCGATCACCAAATCTTCTCCGTTCTTTCCATATAGGGAATTACTTCCTCCGTGTGTACCATTCTCTGCCGCAAAATCTTTCTTAAACTTATATTTAGACAGTAGTGCAGAGTCTCGAACTGCTTCTACGTATACATCACCCCCCTTTCCTCCATTTCCTCCAGCTGGGCCACCTTTAGGTCTGAACTTCTCACGTCGAAAACGAATGACTCCATCGCCACCCTTTCCCGCTTTTATATGAAGTTCTAGTTCGTCTATAAATGCCATATTAATCTAATGCTTCAATAAACTTACCCCCAATATGACTTATTAAAGCAATAATTAACGCGCCCAATAAAGCCACAGAAAAAGATTCAATCACAAAACCTGCAATAAAAGTGGAAATAAACCAAAGCAAAAGCGCGTTAATAACAAATGCAAAAAATCCAAAAGTTATAAGGTGTAATGGCAGGGTAAGCAATGTCAAAATTGGTTTTATAAAAAGGCTAATTACACCAAACGCAAGGGCGATAATTACCGCTATGTAGAAATTTTCTACAAAAAACCCTGGTACAAATTCTGCTACCACTAATAAAGCCAATGATGTTATAAGTAGTTTTGCAATAGTTTTCATAATATTAAATTACTTTTGTAATTTTCCACTCCCCAGATGCAAGCAATTCTTCTGCTTTTTTATATTTCATTACTTTAGACTCTTTTCCATTAGATACTTCTACTTTATCATTTCTACCAACCTTGTGTCCTGCAATTTGTGGTTTACTGCTTTTGACTTGAACTTTATCTATCACTCCTCCTGAGGATGATGTACGTGCGGCATCTGCACCCCTGTGTATTTCCTGAAGATTTCTTTTCTCCTCTTTAAACGCACCCTCACCAATACCTTTTATCATCGTAAGTATTTGATCGTCCAATGAAGCCTCCATTTCCTTAAACATAATCAAGCCTTCTTTTTTATATTCAACAAGCGGATCCCGTTGACCAACGGCCCTAAGTCTTACAGAAGATTTCATATAGTCCATCATTTCAAGATGCTCAACCCAAAGCATGTCTATTGTTTGAAGCGCAACCATTCTAAGGGTGGTATAAAACTTTTCTTCATCTAGGATTTTTAGTTTTTCGTCCACCATCTTTCTTGCGTCCTCATCTTCTCCAATGATTTCATCCAGAAGTTCCTTCATGTCTTCTTTTTCTGCGTGTAGAAATCTGTTTCTTTTTTCGTAAACAGTTTTTCTCTGATGATTCATTACATTATCAAAATCAAGTGTGTGTTTTCTAGAATCAAAATGAAGGCCTTCTATTTTCTCCTGTGCAGACTCAAGACTTTTTGTTATTAGTTTATTCTCTATCGGTTGATCTTCTGGTATACCAAAACGTCCCATCATTTTCTTTATAGCGTCTGAGGCAAACACTCTCATAAGATCATCCTCTAGAGATACAAAGAACTGTGTCTCTCCAGGGTCCCCCTGTCGCCCAGAACGTCCCCTCAGCTGATTATCTATCCTTCTTGCTTCATGTCTCTCTGTACCTATAACAAACAGCCCCCCAAGTCTTTTTACCTCCTCATACTGCTCTTTTGTGGCATCATCTCCACCTAGTTTAATATCAACACCTCTACCGGCCATGTTTGTAGCAATAGTCACGGCACCTTTTGCTCCAGCGCTAGCTGTTATAATTCCTTCTTGTTCGTGGTTTTTGGCATTCAACACCTTGTGCTTAACCCCTTCTTTGTCCAAAAAATCAGAGAGGAGCTCATTTTTCTCAATAGACACAGTACCAATGAGCACAGGTTGTCCTTTTTCGTTTAATTCTTTTATTCTCTTAGCAAGCGCTTTAAATTTTCCTATTTCAGTCTGAAAAATTTGATCGTCCTTATCAATACGTGCAATTGGTTTATTTGTAGGAACGGCAACAGTTTCGAGTCCATAAACTTTATAAAACTCTTCTTGTGAAGTCATGGCTGTACCAGTCATTCCAGAAAGTTTTTCATACATCCTAAAGTAGTTTTGATATGTAATAGAAGCAAATGTTCTAGACTCTCTTTGCAGCTTCACACCCTCTTTGGCTTCTATTGCCTGATGTAACCCTTCGGAATATCTTCTTCCCGGAGTCATTCTTCCTGTAAATTCATCAATAAGAACGACTTCGTCATTTTTTACTACGTATTGTTTTTCTTTTTTAAACAAAGCCTTTGCCCTAGTAGCTGTTTCAAGGTGGTGCACATATTTGATTCCTTGTTCTGTATAAATATTATCAACACCAAGTAGTTTTTCTGCTTTTTCTATTCCTTCATCATTTATTGTCACGGCCCTATCTTTCTCATCAACCTCATAGTGTTCACCTTCCTTTAGTGAACCCGCTATCTTTGCAAATTTTGTATACAAATCTTCTGATTCTGAAGTTGGTGCAGAGATAATAAGTGGAGTTCTTGCTTCGTCTATAAGTATAGAATCTATCTCATCAACAATCGCAAAACCATAACCCCTTTGTCTTAGTTCTTCTTTTTTGTAAGAAATATTGTCGCGCAAATAATCAAAACCAAATTCATTATTTGTTCCGTATGTAATATCAGCCTTATAGGCCTCTGGTCTTGTACACGGTTTCAAAAATTCACCCACCACTTTATAGAAACCTTGTTCATCCCTTTGGGTATCCTCTTCTGAACCCTCTGGTGCATAAAGTGGGTCATATAAAAAAGAAGATTGATTATTTATTATTCCAATTGAAAGACCTAAAAATGCATAAATCTCACCCATCCAAACAGCATCCCTGCGCGCTAAGTAGTCATTTACAGTAACGACATGAACACCCTTGCCTGTAAGTGCATTCAAATAAACAGGCAGTGTTGCAACAAGGGTTTTTCCTTCCCCTGTTCTCATTTCGGCAATATTACCCTCATGCATTATCATTCCACCTATTAGCTGGACATCATAGTGTCTCTGACTTAAAGTTCTCTTGGCCGCTTCACGCACCACAGCAAAGGCCTCAGGCATTAAATCTGTTAAATCCTCACCTGAAGCTATTCTACGTTTAAACTCTACAGTCTTTTTCTTTAAATCATCATCCGAAAGAGCCTCAATTTTTGATTCCAAAGAATTGATTTCCAACACCCTTTTTTCGTACTTTTTAAGGGCTTTTGTGTTTTCGTTTTTAAATATTTTACCTAAACTAAAAGCCATATTTTTACATTTAAAGCTCAGCGTCTCACAACAGCAGGCTTGACGATTTTACCACACATGTGTCCCTATATATAGTGCCCTATTTGTTCTTTTATATTATGTAAGTAAAAACAAAAACCACGAGAGCTCGTGGTTTTTGTTTTAGAACAAAACTGTAAGAACTATTTCTTTCGACGAGTAGTTCTTCTTTTTGTAGTTTTTCGTGCTGGCTTTCGCTTAGCTGCTGCTTTTCTTTTAGCTGGCTTTCGCTTAGCTACTTTTTTCTTTGCAGGCTTTCGCTTAGCTGCTGCTTTTC
>JBFIIZ010000039.1:0-6035 GCA_041601015.1 Minisyncoccia bacterium
ATAGTCAAATAAAAGAAGTTGGTTTTATACAGTTTGATACTTCAACAGACCAGAGCTTGATTGTGCCTCGAGAAGAATTTTTTAAAAAAATAGGCGCAGACCCAAACAGAAAGTTAATCTTGTATTCGACATCAGGAGATTGGAAGAATCCATATGACGATGAGGTGGTAGAAGCCATACACAAAGCAATAGAAGATGGTGGTTTTTCTGAGCCAGTACAAATAATGGCCCGTTTTCATCCCAAGTATCCAAGTAAAATTGAAAAACTTGAATTGAAATATCTTATAAAAGACAGACCTTGCAAAAGTGGGGATGAAAAAATGAAATCCCTTGATGGAGTAATGAATGAAGTGTTCTCATTCTCTTTCACAGAAGAGGACGTTGTACATCTTGCGAATAGTATTTACCACAGTGACGTGACTGTAAACACAATGTCTACAATGACACTTGATGCCGTGTCTTTCGATAAGCCAGTGGTACTTATTAACCACGACGGTTTGGATAGAAAATTAGATTATTGGAATTCTATTAGAAGAGCTTACGATGAAGAGCACTATACTAGTATTATGGACATGGGTGCTGCCAAAATGTCAGACAGTGTAGCGGAGACAATAAAACATATTAATGATTACTTGGTTGACCCGAGTCTAGACAAAGAGAAAAGAGAATTAGTAAGAGATAAAGTTTTATTTAACCCTGAGGGCAAGGTTGCAAAAAGAATCGCTGAAGAGGTTTTAAGCTTGATAAGAGAATAGTATTCATTATTTTCAATATCGACACGGTATATTTTTTGTGCCATACTGCAACGAATCTAGCACTTTAAACAAACACAACTTCAACCATGAAGGTATTATTTCTATACCCGAATATTCGAAAGGAGAGCCTTGTGCCACCTTCGATTGCACTTCTGTCTCGAATTTTGAAAAATGCGGGCATAGAAGTGGACATTTTTGATTCAACCGATTATGAGATTGAACTCGATCAGGTTGATGCCGACAGGGTTAAGTCGGATAATTTACAGGTCATTCCTTACCAAAGTATTGATAGGATCAGTAAAGGGGATGTCTTTTCTGGTTTTGAGAAAAAGGTTTTAGATTTTAAACCAGATCTCATCGCAATGACCTCGACTGAAAGCACTTTCCTACTCGGGATTAGCTTTCTTCGGGAGCTTCGAAATAGGAATATACACATTCTAACCATTTTGGGCGGAGTTTTTGCGACTTTTGCTCCCTGGTTGGTAATGAGATATCCCGAAATCGACATATGTGCCGTGGGCGAGGGCGAACATTCGCTTTTGAATCTCTGCAAGGCGCTTGAGAGAGGAGAAGACTATTCTTCGATCTCTGGTCTTTGGGTAAAAAGGGGAGGTGAGATTATAAAAAATCCCATGTCTCCTGCCGTTGATATAGAGGAAAATCCAACTAACTTGGATATCTCTCTATTTGACGATATCAGGCTCTACAGACCAATGGCGGGGAGTATGTATAGAATGCTCTCTGTGGAAACACATCGCGGGTGTCCATTTACTTGTGCATTTTGCAACTCACCTTCACAGAACACTTTGTTTTCTGGAAACCATGCTGGAAAGTTCTTCCGAAAGAAGTCTCCGGCCAAGGTTAAAGAAGAGATCGAGTTCTACAGGGATGAATACGGAATTGAGTATGTATTCTTCTGGGCTGATACTTTTCTTGCCTACTCTAAGCGTGAGTTCGATGAGTTTTGTGAGATGTATTCCGACATTGGTCTTCCGTTCTGGTGCCAAACTAGAGCAGAGACGATTACGGAACATCACATGAAGAAGCTTGTCGAAATTGGTCTTCATAGGATTAGTTTCGGCGTCGAACACGGTAATGAGAAGTTCAGGAGAGAAGTAATACTTCGGTACTGCACAAATGAGGTTATGATTGATGCTTTCGCTATCGTCTCAGACCACGGGGTACCCTTCAATGTGAATAACATTATTGGATATCCTGATGAGACCCGCGAGCTTGTCTTTGACACAATCAACCTCAATCGGCAGTTCAATGCTGAAAGCATGTCTTGCTCGATTTTGATGCCATTTCACGGAACGAATCTGTACACCTTGTCTGTTGATAAGGGTTACATACCTCCGGATGTGATTTGTCCGTCAAACAACGACGAGGCAATCATGAACATGTCGTCAATGTCTAAAGATGAGATTATGGGTCTCTCAAGGACATTTCCGATGTATGTGAAGTTTCCCAAAACACGTTGGCCTGAAATCGCTCGAGCAGAAGCTCGAACGGATGAGGGTAATCGTATTTACGCAGATTTGCGCGCCGAATTTGCAAGCGAGTTTCTTGTTGAGAAAACTGGCTAAACCTGGGCCGCCATCTTATGATGGCGGCCCTTTAGAATTTGACCAAACTTATGTTCCAACGTACTATGCAATTAACATGAAAAAACACGAAGTACTTGGGGTCATTGTCGCGAGAGGTGGCTCTAAGTCTATACCTAAAAAAAGTATTGCTATGTGTGCGGGGTATCCGTTGATGTATTACACAATAAAAGCAGCTCAAAAATCTAAACTAATAGATAGGTTAATAATATCTACAGATAGCGAAGAGATGGCTGAGGTTGCTCGTGGATATGGTGTAGAGGTGCCTTTTATCCGACCAAAGGAGTTGGCCGAAGACGACACTATGGATCATCCAGTTTTTGAACACGCGCTTAAGTATATGAGTAAAGAGCACGGCTATAATCCCGATGTGGTAGTTCAACTAAGACCAACAACCCCCCTTAAATCTAGTGCCGATATAGACAAAGCAATTGAGTTATTGATTAAAGAACCTGAGGCCGATTCGGTAAGATCTGTTTGTGAACCTATACACCCGCCGTTCAAGATGTATAAACATGAAGGTAAGTTTTTAACACCTCTTTTAAAAAATGAGTACAAAGATTTATTTAATAAATACCCAGAAGCTTTTAATATGCCGCGACAAAAACTTCCACAAACATGGAGACACTCTGGGTATGTTGATGTGACTAGACCTTCTGTTATTTTAGAAAAAGGTTCAATGAGTGGTGTAAAGATAATTCCGCTTTTTTTTGAGAATTGGAGAGATGTTGATATCGACAACCCTAATGATTTGAAGTACGCAGAAGTAGTTATAAACGAAGCAGATAATATTGAGGGTATTTTAGATTAAATATCTTAAAAACTTATAACATAAACCCTTTATTTTGAGCTATTTACTAGGAATGGCTTCTGGTATAGTATTCTCCTTATATGGATTTTAGGAACAAATTCAACAAAATAATCCACAAACTGCCTGCAAAAGTGAAAATAGGGAATAAATATGTGGGAGAAGGACAGCCGACTTTTGTTATTGCAGAAATAGGTATTAACCACAATGGGGATATGGATATTGCAAAGAGACTTATAGATGAAGCAAAACGCTCTGGAGTAGATGCTGTTAAATTTCAAAAGAGAACAACAACAGAAATCCTTACTAAAGAGGGTCTCGATAGACCATACGATTCACCAAATGCTTTTGCACCTACATATGGAGCACATAGAGATAAGCTGGAGTTTTCTGAAGAGCAATATAGAGAACTAAAAAAGTACGCAGAAGATCGAGGTGTATTGTTTTTTGCGAGTGTTTGGGATAACAAAAGTGGCGATTTCTTAGAAAGATTGAACATTGATGCTTATAAAATACCATCAGCAGACACTATAAACATTCAGTTGTTAGAATATGTTGCAAAAAAGGGAAAGCCTGTGCTTCTCTCTACAGGAATGAACACAGAGGAAGAGATCGATCACGCTGTTAAAACCGTGTTAAAACACAATCAAAAAGTAATTGTGTTTCATTGTCTATCCTTATATCCTTCTCCTGAAGAAATGATAAATATGAATTATATGAATGTTTTGAAAAAGAAGTATAAACCACTTCCAATAGGGTACTCAGGGCATGAAATAGACTTACTTCCGACACTTGTTGCCGTTTCTCAAGGTGCTCATATTGTTGAAAGACATTTTACATTAGATAAAAAAATGAAAGGAGGTGATCACAAAGCATCACTTGAACCAAGTGAGATGAAAGTCTTGGTTGATTCTATAAGAAGAATAGAAAATATTTTAGGAGTACCTGAAAGAGTAATGTATGAAGAACTGAAGCCTCTAAGGGAGAAGTTGGCAAAGAGTGTTGCTACAAAGACAAAGATTCCCGCCGGTACTGTAATAACAAAAAATATGCTTTGTATTAAGGGTCCAGGGAAGGGTATAGAGCCTTACAAAATAGATGATGTTGTTGGGTGTGTGGCACTAATAGACCTGGATGAAGATATAATCATACCAGTGGACGCAATCAGATAATGAACAACACTCTTAAATACTTTTTTTTAAAACAGAAATCAAACATACTAGCCGTTCTATTGCTTGTATTTTTTGTAACCCTTATTTTGTACCCACTACTATTTGGTGGGAAAGTTTTTTTTAATGAAGAGCAATACGGGTTTTATTATCCAATGAGTTTTTATGTTCAAGACTCACTTCACTCTAACGGAAGTCTGCTATGGAACAATGCATATTATGGAGGGGTTTCCGCGAGCCTGGATCAGTTTGTGGGTGCTAATTATCCTGTTAATAAGTTTTTATTTAATTATCTTGATTTCTTCACAGCCCATCATTTGAGTATTTTTCTCGCGTTACTTATAGGAACGTTAATTACCTATTGGTTTGGTAAAAGTAATGGGTGGCTTACAACTTCTTCAATAGTTCTTGCGATTACTTATGTTCTAGCAACAACTCTAGATTGGATAGGTATTGGAACAATTGCCGCACATTCCTTTATTTTATTTCCCGCCATGGCACTGGCGCTACTGAAAATACGAGAAAATAAAAACTTTTTAGCATATGTTTTATTCGGTGGTCTTGGTTTTGGAGTAGCTCTTTTAGCGGGATTTATACAAATAGTATTTTATGTCTATCCGATTTTACTTTTATACGCAATATTTCTTGACAGCAAGTATTGGCGGACAGAAACAACACAAATTAAAAAGCACCGCTCTTTATTAGGTTTTATTTTGATGTCTGTAGTTGGAACCTTGGTTGGTTTAAAACAACTTCTTCCCTCTGTGTTCTTTATAGATTTAACTATAAGAACATCTGATTATGCAATACAAAACGCCTCTAATCCGCATATTTTGGAGCTTATTACATTCTTGCTCCCCGATTTCATAAAAATACCATTTATAGGCGCTGGATCTCATGGTTTCTACATAGGAACACTTGCAATAGTGTTTACTGTGTTTGCTCTTGTTTATTATCGCTCAAGAAGAGTTGGATTTTTTCTTTTTATATACGCGGTGGTTCTAGGCTTTGCTTTTCATTTACCTATATTTTCGTGGCTTAACGAACACATACCACCATACTCTAATATGGGAGGAAACTTCAGGTGGATGCTTGCTGGGGCATTTCCACTAGCTTTTTTGAGTGCGTCTGGGGTTGAAGGATATTTAAGGAATCCAGAAATTATATCCAATAAAGTAAAACAGCTAACTTCAAGAATCCTATTTATCCTATCCTCACTTTTGATAATAGGGAGCGCCTTGGTTGCTTACATACTAAACACAATAAGTACAAATGAAACGTTAAAAAATTTCATAATAGATAAAGTTTTCTCAAATAAAGAAATGGTGTTTCCTAGAGAACACTATATTGGAGTTTTGGAAAAAACAGCAAATGGTTTGCTTGAAGTCTTCTCTTTTGCAAATACAGAATACACCCTATCGTTATTTTTTTGGTTTATGTCTGCACTCTTTTTCTACTTACTATATAAATCTGATTGGTTTGTAAAAAACCGAAAACAAATAATTATTCTTTTTGTGTTTTTCAACGCTTTGTTTGTTTTTCAAGCACAGTCGGAAGCTTTTGTTGATAAAAACTTATATTTAGAAAAACCAGAGATAGTTAATTATTTTGAATCAATTGAGAATAACCCTAATGAATATCGTGTTATGGGCTTTTTGTTAGGAGATGGTCCATATAGAGAGGTTACAAGTAAGATAGA
>JBFIIZ010000040.1:0-5760 GCA_041601015.1 Minisyncoccia bacterium
TGTATTATAACTCCACATCTGAGAGGCAGATGTTTTTTTACCCGCGCTAGTACGCGGATGTACATTAACAACTAGTTTGTGTGATGAAAGTCACAAAGTCTATTCAATATTTAATTTAAAACACAGCGTGAACAAAAATTGTTTCTTTTGTTCTGTTCAATTCTTTTTTAGAGTTTGATCCTAGCTCAGGATGAACGCTGGCGACGTGGATAAGGCATGCAAGTCGAATGGGTTTAGACCCATGGCAGACGAGGCAGTAACGCGTGGGTACGTACCCTATAGTCAGGAATAACTGCGAGAAATCGTAGATAATACTTGATATCCCTACGGGGAAAAGATTTATCGCTATAGGAACGGCCTGCGAAGTATCAGCTTGTTGGTAGTGTAAAAGACTACCAAGGCTACGACGCTTAGGGGAGGTGAGAGCCTGACCCCCGCCGATGGTACTGAGACACGGACCATACACCTACGGGTGGCCGCAGTCGAGAATCTTCCGCAATGGACGAAAGTCTGACGGAGCGACGTCGCGTGGTGGATGAAGCGCTTAGGCGTGTAAACACCTTTTATGAGGGAGAAAGTTTATTGATGTTACCTCATGAATAAGGGGCTCCTAAACTCGTGCCAGCAGGAGCGGTAATACGAGTGCCCCAAGCGTTATCCGGAATTACTGGGCGTAAAGCGTGTGTAGGCGGCATTGTTAGTCTCTTGTCAAACCCCCGGGCTCAACCCGACGGCAGCAAGAGAAACGGCAAAGCTAGAGAATGTAAGAGGTATATGGAACTCATAGTGTAGGGGTGAAATCCGTTGATATTATGGGGAACACCGAAGGCGAAGGCAGTATACTGGTACATTTCTGACGCTGAGACACGAAAGCCAGGGTAGCGAAAGGGATTAGATACCCCTGTAGTCCTGGCCGTAAACGTTGTCCGCTAGCTTTTTGGAGTATCGACCCTCTGAGAGGCGAAGCTAACGCATTAAGCGGACCGCCTGGGCAGTACGGCCGCAAGGCTAAAACTCAAAGGAATAGACGGGGGCTCGCACAAGCGGTGGATCATGTGGTTTAATTCGATACTAAGCGAAGAACCTCACCAGGACTTGAAACCTAGACGACGAGCGTGGGAAACCATGCTTTTCTTCGGACGGCTAGGCAGGTGTTGCATGGTTGTCGTCAGTTCGTGGCTTGAGCTGTTCCCTTAAGTGGGGAAACGAACGCAACCCTCATCGTGTGTTATAAGTGTCACGCGAGACTGCCTCCGCTTCAGTACATAAAATATTTTATGTTTTGAAGCGGGGGAGGAAGGAGGGGATGACGCCAAATCAGCATGACCCTTTGATGTCCTGGGCTACACACGTGATACAATGGCGAGTACAGTAGGTCGCGACGGAGTAATCCTGAGCTAATCCTCAAAACTCGCCCTAGTTCGGATAGAGGTCTGCAACTCGACCTCTTGAAGTCGGAATCGCTAGTAATCGTAGGTCAGCACACTACGGTGAATACGTTCTCGAGCCTTGTACTCACCGCCCGTCAAGTCAAGGGAGCCGGGAGTACCCGAAGTCTGCATTTATTGTGGCCTAAGGTAAGTTCGGTGACAGGGACTAAGTCGTAACAAGGTACGGCTAGCGGAAGCTGGTCGTGGAGTATTTCAAATTTTGTCGGCTATTCTACGGAATAGCTGACAGAGTCGATATTGTATATCTCGATCGAGTATACAATGGACAATGATTGTGTATCCTATCTCAATCTGACAGTAGGGAAAGACCTATCTTTCAACTCGAAAGCACAAGAATTGAACAGAATAAAGGAAACAACTTCACCCCGCCATGGCGGGGCAAGTAAAAGGAGCCCTAATAGGGCTCTTTTTTGATACCTAAGATTGACATATGGTCTTTAGGTGTTATAATACTTTCAGACTCACATTCACTTAGATGACGTTTATGAAGTACCTTTACAGTCCCTCCCGCGCCCGCAGGCGTTTTGAGGGCACAGTCGCTCGTGCAAATCGAGCGGAAGAAGTATCAAGCAAGAATATTCTAAGAGAGTACCTAAGGGTTCTTCCTCTTGGTCTCTTGCTCGCGGTACTTTGGAGTTTTTGGATCTTATTTGGTTGGGCTCTTCTGAGTCCACTGAACTAGGTCTGAAAAACCAAACTTTAGGTCGGACTTGCGTTACGCAGGTCCGGCCTTTCAACTTTCACAGAAAAACACGCTAATGCGTGTTTTATTGTTCGAGCGCCAGGAGTCGAACCTGGGACCTCACCCTTATAAACGGCAGTGAGAAATATAAGTGTGCTGAGTGCGAGTGCCAGGACTCGAACCTGGGACCTCACCCTTATCAGGGGTGCGCTCTAACCACCTGAGCTACACTCGCACTCAATACACTTATTTATTTCGAATGAACCGTTTATATGCTCTGCATATAAGGGGTGCGCTCTAACCACCTGAGCTACACTCGCAATACCAAGAAATATAGCAAATCTTAGCAATTTTTCCACTCATCAGAGATATGAATCGTTCTTTCTTCATCAGTATCAGCTTTTGCCTTTAGTTTTTTCTTATCAGCACACCAGCTCGTTCCATCCCAAAACTCAAGATTATCAAAGTTCATTTTATACTTTGCTTTCTTGTTATAGCCAGTTCCTATATACATATATTTTGAACCACTCCTTTTTGCCTCTTCTATTTCATTAATCATAAGCCATAAACCAAAAGACTTTCTAATAAGACTTAAATCATAAAAAGAGAACCAATAATGACTCATCTCTTTATCTTTCACCAAAAACACATACCCAACAACGACCTCATCTTGTTTATAAACAGCTATATTTGTTACAAACTCAGAACCTAAAACATTATCCAGTTTTTCTTCTATGTCGATACCGTGCCACTCCTTAAAGTATTTTTTACAAAAACTTAAGAATTTTTTATCTTTTGTGTTGAACTTTGATATTGGCAAAACCTCTCTTTGGAAGGCTTTTTCAAATTTTCTAAACACTCTACGGTTCTCACTATTTGGCTTAAACTTTTTCAAATCGATTCGCAAACTCCTAGACATGTACAAATGATTTTTCAGACCCTTTTTACCAGAGTAGGGAAGGAAGCCTCTTTCATATATCTTATGCAAAGAATCCTTCTTCTCTCTTATTGCATATTCTGTATAACCAAAGGAGTAGGTATTATAATTTTGTACTAACTCGTTTTTAAAGATTTTCATAAAAAGTTAGTTTCTAGATAATGCGGTATTGACTGAACCATCCCATCTAAGTTTCCAGAAGTCAAAAGAAGAACAACATCATTTTCTGTGACCTCTTTTTTTATTTTCTCTAATCCTTCTTTTTCATTTTCCATGTGTTCTACATCGACACCAGAAGATTTTACTCTATCGACGATATCAGAGTGTGTAAGTTGTGCGTGTGTTCCACTACCTTGTGTGGCTGGTTTATATACAAATACTTTCTCCACACCTTCAAATATGGTGTCGTAGTGGTGTATGTAGTCTTTATTGCGCCATGAAAATGTGTGGGGTTCAAAGACGATCACAAGTCTTTTAGTAGGGAAGTGTAACTTTATTGCGTCTATTGCCGCCTTTGCTTTTGTGTATGAAGAGCCAAAGCCCTCATAGCATGGTACAGTCGACTTCTCTGTTTTTAAATCAAGCCTCCTTACTATGCCTTTAAATGTCTTTATTCCATCTTGGAGCTCTTCTGTGGTAAGAAGCTTTTTCTCTAAAAGCATCGCAGCAACACCCACAATATTCTCTATGTTATGCCTGCCTAAAAGCCTTGTTTCTAAACCTGTTACTTTTTTATTATTTTTTATTAAATCAAATGTCGTAATCTGTCCATAATTTATATTTTCGGCTCGCCACACACTATCCGCATCTACAGAGTAAGTAGCGTGGTCCCTGTCGAAATTCTCTGAAAGCTTATTTGCTTCTCTGTCTCCGGTGTTTATTACAAGAAGGCCGTCTTTTGGCAGTGAGTTTATCAGCTCGATAAAAGGTTTAGAAAAATCTTCTTGAGTTTTAAATACATTTACGTGGTCGTGTTCTACTGAGGTTATGAGCACATCATGAGCATTATAATGCATAAACTTAGACGAACTGTCCGTATTGCTCGATGGGTACTCGTCTCCTTCAAGGACAAAGGTTTCTCCTTCTCCTAAGTGTGATGTAACATCAAAATTCAAAGGGAGTGCTCCAATGAAAAAGCTTGGATCTTTGCCTGCATTGTGTAGACACCAAGTCATTATGCTCGAGCATGTTGATTTACCATGACTACCTGCACATATAATATTTCTAGTATTTTTAGTGAGCAGGTTTAATACTTCAGGAAATGATTTCACCTCTATGTCACTTTCATAGGCACTTTTTACTTCCTCATTTTCTTCTGGTGTAAGTTTGGCGTTTTTACCTATCACTATCATTTCAGTATCTTCTGGTATATTTTCAGCCCTATATCCAACCTCACAGGACAACTTTTGTTTTTCTAGATAAATACTTACAGGAGGGTAGAAGCCAGAATCAGAGCCGCTTATCTCCCAACCAGAGTCTTTGAGTAATTTTGCAACAGCACTCATTCCGACTCCGCATATACCGATGAAGTGTGCCTTTTTTATTTTATTTTCCATATGAATATTATACATCGATAAAAGCAAAGGCCCCCGTAGGCGAGACCTAAGCGGGGGATGTAGGGGACAGTGCCCCAGCTGATTTAGTAAGATGGATTTTCATCAGACCCAT
The DNA here is from genome assembly GCA_041601015.1 of Minisyncoccia bacterium. Classification (GTDB taxonomy): domain Bacteria; phylum Patescibacteriota; class Minisyncoccia; order Phycocordibacterales; family PCTT01; genus 21-14-all-36-13. The sequence goes on from JBFIIZ010000040.1 coordinate 4,739, forward strand.
CTTCTGATTCGCGCAACCTTTTCTTGCGCTTATTAAAGTACTCTGTCTCTTCGTCGGTGGTCGGTCTCGGAAATAGAGACGGAACACCGGAAACAGTGTTATCTCTAGCCTTAGCACTAATATCTTTTGCGCTATCAGGCTTTGGCTTTTGGCCATTCATTTTCATGCGGTCTGAGTCCTCCTTATGTTAACGATTGAAACTTCAGTAAAAGTATAATATATTAGCCTTCATGTCAAAGTTATACATAGTATCAACTCCGATAGGGAACTTAGGAGATATTACCCAGAGGGCGCTTGAAGTATTAAAGAGCGTTGATTTTATTTTGGCTGAAGATACTAGAGTAACCAAGAAACTACTCAATCATTATAAAATAGAAAAGGACTTAGTAAGATATGACGAACACAAACACAAGGCCACAGAGGATTTGATACTCGAAGCACTAAGGAATGGTTCTAGTGTTGCTCTTGTCTCAGATGCAGGCACGCCTTCTATCTCTGACCCTGGTCACCGTCTTGTCAGGAGGATACTCGATATGCGAAGTGAGATACCAGAACTTTCTGTTGTAAGCATCCCCGGTGCAAGCTCATTAGTATCCGCATTATCTATAAGTGGTATACCAGCAGACAGGTTTACTTTCTATGGTTTTGTACCTCATAAGAAGGGTAGAGAGACTATGTTTAAAGAAATAGCTGAATCCAATCACACCTCAGTCTTCTTCGAATCACCACATAGAATACAAAAGACGCTCGAATCATTAAAAAAACATATAGACTGGGAACAAAGGATTTCTGTTGCAAGAGAGATGACCAAGTTACATGAACAGGTTGTAACAGGGGACATAAGAGAAATTATTGATTATTTTGAGCACAATAATGACAAAGTAAGAGGCGAATTTGTTGTAATTGTAGAAGGAAAGTAATATTTTTATATTTTCATTTAAGCGAGATACCTTGAAAACAAAGGGTATCTCGTTTTTTGTTTTCTCTTTTATCAAAATATAAAGGACAAAATGAAAATAAAA
>JBFIIZ010000041.1:0-5444 GCA_041601015.1 Minisyncoccia bacterium
AGAAATGTTGAATTAATAAACAAAGGTACCCCTATATGCAACACAAGAAGCACCGATAGTGCGTATACCCAAAATATTGGCTTTATCTTTTTCATACTTATATACCAAGTATAACAGGAATCACCAATGGTTTTTTATCTGTTTTTTGAATTAAGAATTTTCTTACTTGGTCTGTGACTTCTGCTTTTAGATAGTCAAAGTTAACTGGGCGCATTGTTTTTGTTGTATTTTCTACTGTCTTTTTTATGAGCAAACGTGACTCCTGTAAAAGATTTTGAGACTCTCGAAGATAAACAAAACCTCTGGAGATTATATCAGGGGACTTTCTAAGTTTTCCAGTTCTTGTATTAAGTGCTATAACAATAATAAATATTCCGTCTTCAGACAGAAGCTGTCTGTCTCGTATAACAACATCCTGCATGTTTCCGATGGAGAATCCATCTACTGCTACCAAGTCAGACGGAGCTGTCTCCTCTCTTATAACTAGCTTTGTTCCTTTCTCCGTGACTTCTGCTATCGTTCCGTTGTTTGGAACAACAATATTCTCTTTAGGCATTCCCATTTCTTCTGCCAATTGAGCATGCATTCGAAGCATGTAGTGTGATCCGTGTATTGGCATGAAAAACTTTGGTTTTATTTTTCTGTGTAACCATTTGATTTCCTCTCGGTTACCATGACCACTACCATGAATGAAGACCTCTGAGGTTCTATAATGTATTATTTTGGCTCCGTTTCTGGCAATGTTATCTTTGAGTTTTTGAACAGAATTTTCGTTTCCTGGAATCACCGAAGAAGATAGGAGCACTGTGTCTCTCTCACCCATTCTCACATATTTGTGGGTTTTGTTTGCGATACGCATTAGAGCTGCAAATTGCTCACCTTGCGCACCGGTAGCGAGAACAACAATCTTGTCTGGTGCATAATTAGTGGAATCCTCACTTGATATAATCGTTCCTCTTTTTGTCTTTAAAAGACCAGCAAGTTTAGCTATTTCAAGATTGGTTTTCATGCTTCTACCCTCTAATACAACTTTTTTGTTGTATTTTTCAGCTGACATAATGATTCCGATCACTCTTTCTAGTTGTGATGCAAAAGTACCAATAATAAGACGTGTTTTTGTTGTTCTGATTATTTCGTCCAAGTTTTCTTTTACAATATGTTCGGGTGTTGAGAAACCAAGATTTTCAACGTTTGTAGAGTCACTCATTAAAAAGAGAACCTTTTCTGTGTCAAAAACTTTATAAGCCTCTTTTTCCTCGTCTGTTGCTTCTCCGTCTACGTGTGAGAGTTTGAAGTCTCCAGGGTTTACGACGCTTCCATAAGGGGTCTCTATGATTACACCCATTGAGTCTGGAATAGTGTGTGTTACACCAAAGAATTTTACTTTGAGGTTTCCTAAAGTTATCCTACTGTCTTTTTCTACTACATGTAGATCAAGCGGTGAAAGATGTTTGAATTCTTCATACTTTTTCTTAATCATTATTGTAGTTAGATTTCTGGAATATATTGGAGGGTTTCCAATTCTATCCATAATATATGGAATACCTCCTATGTGATCAAGGTGACCGTGCGTTATTATAACCCCTCTAATCTTGTCTTTTCGCTCTTCAAGGTAGGCTGTGTTTGGAAGAATGTAGTCTACCCCAGGAGTTTCTTCGCTTGTAAATCCAAAACCTATATCAATAATGATAATGTCGTCTTGATACTCAACTACATACATGTTTTTTCCAACTTCTTCCACTCCACCAAGGGGTATAATTCTAACGTTATCGCCAGCAGGCGGTATTACTGAATTTTGTCGTTTTTTCTTATTGAGTTGACCACTGCTGGCTTTTCTTGAACTCGCGTTTGTTCTGGTTTTTCTTGTTTGGGTTTTTCTAGCCACACTTCTTGTGTTTCTTGAAGGAGAGTTTTTTAGTATAGGTTTTTGGGCACCCGTTTTTCCAACAGTTCTTCTTACGCTAGTTTTTTTAGCGCTTGTTTTTCTCAAGGTCGAATCATTGTTTGTTGAATCGCTTCTATATGTTTCTATTTTTGACCTACGTCTTGGTCTTCTAGGGTCTACACGCCCTTTATCTGCGCTTCCGCTTTTTCTCATTACCATTTTCTGTTTTATGATTAATTATTAATTTGTAGCAAAGAATTGCCACACACGATCAGTTCTAATATACCAATTATTGATATCTAGAAATCTCTCGGCCGGTGTTGTTACTGTGCCGAGCTGCAAGCCTTTAATGTTTTTAGGTACTACATAGATAAAGTCTGGAGAATAAAGAAATACAGCAGGAATATCTGATGCTATTTCATTCTCAAGGTCCAAGAATTTTTCTTTGCGCTCTTTCTTGTCAGAAATTGTTCGTATATCTTCAAGCAACGCATCTGCTCTAATGTTTGTGTAAAGTGAAATATTTAAACCAGGGTCATTCCTTTGTGATGAGTGCCAAAAAGCAAATAAGTCCATCTCTCTACCAATGATTTCTCCAAATAGAAGCGAATCGTACTCTCTTGGTCTTATTACGTCTTGATTAAGGTTGCCTATTTCAAAAAGTTGCACATTTACTTTAGCACCGATTGCCTCATAAGACTCTTTAACAATATCTGCAACCTTCTTTAGTTCTGCCGCGTTTGATGTTGAGATGCTAAAAGTTAATTCTAGGCTTGATTTAGAGGTTTCTTTTACCATTATCCCTTTATCAGTATCAAACTCCCACCCAGCCTCTTCCAGTATGTTTTTTGCAATCTCTGTTCTACTATTAGTTTTTTCATCAATAGAATTTATTGTTTCTGGATTTAGAATTTCTTGATTAAGGACTCCGCCTGGTACTGGGCTTGTGATTGGTGTGCCGTATCCTCCGAGTATCTCCTCAACTATTCTGTCCCTATCTATGGCTATATTTAGAGCCTCTCTAACTTCTTTGTTTGAAAATAGGGGGGCTTGGTTTTGGTTGAAGAATATACCGAAGATTCTAGGGAGAGGGTGTCTTTCTATTCTTTTGCCATCTTCTTCTATTTTGCTTGCCACTTCAGACGAAATACTGTTTATTGCAGCAATCTTACCACTATCATATGACTCTATTAGCTGGTCTTGGTTAGAGTAGAAATGTAACTCTACTTTGTCTATGTAAGGTTTGCCAAGGGCATAATTATCAAAACTATTTAAAGAATAAAACTCTGGTATACCAGATGAATTTCTACTTACGCTAGATACTTTATAAGGACCAGAACCAATTGGTTCAACATTGAAGCTTGAAAAAGCAAACTGTTCTGGCTCTATGTTTTCCCATATGTGTTTTGGAAGAATACCCATTGTGGTATTTTCCAGAAACGGAGTGTATGGCTCTTTTAATATAAACTGAATTTCTGTGTCACTTATTTTTTCTACAGAAACACCTTCCCAGTTTGCTCGCTTCGGACTTTTAATAATTGTGTCGTGAGTTTTTCCAACAGTAAATATCACATCATCAGATGTTACTCTTGTTCCGTCATGGAATTTGATATCATCTCTTAGTGTAAATGTGTAAATAAGGCCATCGTCTGAGACAGAGTGTGTTTTTGCTAAATCATGTATTAGGTCTCCTTGAGGCGTTGCCCTCATGAGTCCTGAGTAAACAAGTATCGTTAGGTCTCTATCTGCCTCTGAGGAAGAAAGAAGTGGGTTTACAAATCGTGGAAACCCAACCACACCCTCCTTGAGCTCTCCTCCATGCGCTGGTATGTCTACTACGATGTGTGAGTTTATTTGACCTAAAAACATCAACACAGACAAAAGCATTAAGAAAGCAAAAAACAGCGTTACGAATTTTTCGCTACCACTCATTTTTTGGAAAGCCTCTTCTAGTTTATTGACTCCACGTATGTCAAAACCTTTCCCAGAATTGTGTTTTTGAAAGAATTTCACGATTTATATCGATCTACATAAAGAGAGGTAGAAGAGCTGAAAGTACAAACAAGATCGCTATTATTATAGAACCATTGAATAGTGTCTTTTCTAACCCCCTTCTTGTCCTCTTTACGCCACCTGCGTCATTACCACCGCCAAATACAGCGCCTAAACTGGCGTCTGATTGCTGCATCAATATGCCTACTATTAGCAATATAGCCAAAACTATTTGCGCGTAGGGTAATACTCCGCTTAAGAGTTCCATGTGACGCGTAGTATATCAGAGGATATTATTTGTACAAGGGTTTTTTGTTCACTGATTTATATAGAAACTTTGTTATAATTGAGATCTATTAGGGTTTATGAATTAAGAACTAAGAACTATGAAAATTTCATGCTTTTATAACGATGAGTTTGAGAAAGAATATCTAGAGAAAAACCTTTCCGACTATGAAATAGAATTTTTACCGTCACCGTTACAGGATCATTCTGATTTTAAAAGTGAAGCAGAAATACTATCTGTTTTTGTTAAATCAAAAGTGGGGAATACAGAGATGGATAAAATGCCAAATCTTAAATATATCGCCACTCGCTCAACAGGTTTTGATCATATTGATTTAAAAGAAGCACAAAAAAGAGGAATTATTGTATCCAATGTTCCTACTTATGGAGAGAATACCGTAGCAGAGCTCGCTTTTGCTCTTATATTGAGTCTCTCAAGAAATATGTATGAATCATATAGGCGTGTACGTGAAGATGGTTCATTTTCTCAAAGTGGACTTAGAGGCTTTGATCTTAAGGGTAAAACAATAGGTGTTGTTGGGACTGGACATATTGGGCGCTTTGCTATCAAAATGGCTAGCGGCTTTGGTATGAATATTGTTGCATATGACATAAACAAAGACGAAGAGTTTGCAAAAGAAATTGGCTTTAAATATGTAGAGATGGACGAACTATTTAAGGAGTCTGACATAATCACTCTTCATGTTCCGTATAATAAACATACCCACCATCTTATAAACATGGAAACACTTTCGAGACTTAAGAAGGGTGTTGTACTTATAAACACATCACGAGGCGCTGTGGTAGAGACAGATGCGATTGTAGAAGGACTAAAACAAGGTGTAATAGCTGGTGCAGGATTAGATGTACTAGAGGAAGAGGGTCCGATGTTTGACCACCTAATCGCCCTTGGTGACTCACACCCTAGCGCAGAAACCTTGAAGACACTTCTGTCTAACCACTATCTTATAGAACACCCAAATGTGATTATCACACCACATAATGCATTTAATACCACAGAAGCTGTGGAGAGAATTCTTTCTACAACGGTTGATAATATTAATGCCTATAAAGAGGGTACGCCGTCAAACGTAGTAGAGGTAAAATAGTTAAAATTATTGACTTTAGATGAAAATAGCCCTATAATAGGCTGTTTTTACTGGTTTAAGATATTTTAGATATGACAAAAAATACTTCAAAAATACAACCCTTAGGGGACAGGGTTCTAATCAAAATTTTAGAATCTACAAAAGAAAAAAAGACATCTAGTGGAATAATTATC
>JBFIIZ010000042.1:0-5432 GCA_041601015.1 Minisyncoccia bacterium
AAAATACTCGTCCACTGACTCCTCGGGCGTTTCGCAAAAAGACTTGATATATGTTACGTCAAGCCCCGTGTCTTTACAGACGCTTTTTACGTCACTCGTAGATATTGAGTCATTGTGACCCACAACTATCTTAAACTTATCAATTCCTCCCATGAGCTGAAGTAGCTCTATAGTGTGGGCTAGCTGATCTTTTGTGGCGCTATCCGCTACAACCAGAATGGTTCCACACATAGCTATATCTTTTCTTATTTGATCTAAGTCGGCCCCGTTTTCCTCTACCCAATCGGGTGTTCTTCTAAAGCGACAGATTCTGTCTATCATAACGTCATTGTCAAGTTTGATTAAATTTGCTCCAGCAGAATGAAAAATCTCGTGTTTTCCAATTGTACAATTCATTGAAAACGGTGAGTAGAAATAACATTCAGAGCATTTTGTGCCTATTTTAGCCAAGACTCATCTCCTATTTTAATTGATCCAATTCTGACCTTTTCCCAGAAATTGGAAATCTTTAGTTTGCTTAAAAATACCTCGATAAGTTTTTTTCTGTCAAGTGGAACAAGCGATGGCTTACCAAAGGCGGAAAATTCACTATGATAGTACCCATCTTTTGATGGTCTGTATTTGCCGAAATTCAAGTCTCTATTTATACAACGAATTTCATGGCTATGCACGTGATTTGGATTTATCATATAAGAGTTACAACAAGCCTCTATAAACTGTCTATTTGTCATGTTGGTTATGTCGATTTCTTTTTCTTGTCTAATAACCGGAGGAATAGACCAATCGGCTGCTGGCATCTTATCTATTTCATCCATCCATTTTCTTGCAACAGAATCCCACGAATATTGTTTTCTGAAAAGAGCATGTGTATCTGAGGCTAAAGTGCTTCTTGTTTCTTCATCTAAAAAGTAAAACTTCTTCATTGCGTCAGACATAGATTGAGTAGAGGGAACTGCTCTATTACAACCGGTTTCTAGCTCTTTGTACACTTCTGCTGGTTCTATTGGAATAGCCCCTAGTTTGTTTACCATATCCTCCATTGCAGAATAGTTTACCACAGCTAGAGGAACGGCACAGGCGGCAGCTTCAATCTGGGGCATACCAAACCCCTCTGAGTTTGCACATTGAATGTAAAGGTCCATTGCGTTGTATACGTTGCATAGATCCTCGTCTGAAATTCCGCCATGAACGTTTGGCATAACTTTTGAAAAGGAGTTGCACTTATCGCATAGGTCTAAGGCATCTTTAAATAATGAAGCACTAACCGTTTTGCATTTTGAACAAACGTAGGTAAAAAGGACGCGAGATGAAACCTCGTTTTGCAAAATAAGATCCGCTATGTCCCAACCGTTATCCGGATAGCTTGTGTGACACAATAGGTATGTGTTTTTAGATCCGGTGTCGTCCAAAAACCTTTTAAAAGCAGAAAATAAGGCAGGGAATAGCTTGCGTCTTTGGTTCCGCATAACCGTTCCAAACACCAGCGCGTCTTGCGGGACTCCTAGCAATTCTCTTACTTCGGCTTTATTTTTAGGCTTAAAGTCATCAGAAGCTGACGGAGACGCACTTCCAACCAAATTGATATTTCCACCAGACTGTTCATTTAACAGGTCTTTTGCCCAATCAGAGTAAGTAAATACTGAGTCACACTTTGCGTACACGTGTATCCACTCTTCGTGTTGTGGAGAGGCGTCAACCGTTGGCATCCATAAATGCTTAAATATTCTTCTGTACGGCGAATTGTTGATAAAAGAATCCATCCAGAAGTCGCGAATAGATATTACAACGTCTGGATTTATAACGCTACAGAGTCGATCAAATCTCCAGGCCCCAAATTGGTTGGTTGTATTTGACGCATATCTTTTTTGTGCCTCTTCGTTTGAAGGAAGGGGCATATTAGGATAGTTCTTCCAGGGAATTGTGGCTCGTATTGGATCGTCTTCTTTTCCATAAATTGAAAACTCATACAAATCGTACTTACCAGACTCGTGCATTCTTTGCATTACATTTCGGCCATACACCGCATAACCAGTATTTAGGTATGAAGCCTCGTTTACAAATAAAACCTTTTTCTTACACATCTAAATACTTCCTCATTGTGCGTTTAAATTTTCTAATCTTAGTGTATACGAAAGAAGATGGTTTGTTTATAATCTTCGCTATTTCCTTTACCGTATATCCTTCCACTTTCATCCTTACTATCTCTTTGGTTTCGTCGTCCTCTTTATCAACATAATCAGAAGCGCCATCTGGAACAGTATATTCTAAATTACTGCTTAGTCTTTGCGTTGAGAATATCTGATTGTGTTTTTTGAGAAACTTAAGTAAATCGTTCTTCACACAGACCGTTATGAAGGTAGATAGTTTTCCCCGAGAGGGATCATATTTTTGAAGGTTCTTTAAAAGACCAAGAACTCCCGTATTAACCATATCCTCAAAAGTAAAAACATTATTTGATATGTAGTACCTTTTTGTGACAGATCTAATTAGGGGTAGGTTTTGAGTTATCATTTCATTTATGTTCATTTATTTCCTTGTTTGTCATAGAAAATGAGTTTATTCTAAAAACATATTTATTATGCCCATCATCAACTACAGACGCGCTTGGAACCAAAAGATCATCACCAACGGTGAAGTTTGAAAAAATAGTTCTAGCCGCTGTTCCCCAAGCCTCCAGCTTTATTGTAACGTCGTGGTTTAATCGACTTGCTTTGACTGGGGGTTTTATTCTTAATTTGATCTCCACTTTGGATAGATCGGGGTTATATGTAATGGTTGTTATGAAACCATAAAATGAGCATTGGTTCATATTGCGTATATACTTTCAACAATAAAGGACTTTCTCGATTTTTTATCGTCTATTTTGCCAGTTATTAATACAGTAGCAGTCTCATACAGTATATCCTTGCACTGCCCATATATTTCAGGGAAAACCACAACATTTTCTAATTCTCCGGAATTATCTTCTAAAGAAAGAAATGCCATGTCATCGCCCTTTTTGGTTTTGTGGACTTTGATTTTTTTAAGCACTGCCGCCAGTGATGATTTGTCTCTTCTGCCATCAGAAACCTCCTTGCATGTACTATTTGCAAATGATGCGTCTGCACACTCGTCTAATTCAGAGTGATTGATGTTATACCCCAATAAATGCTCTTCTATCTTTGAGTAGATATAGGGGCTGTCACTTAATGATCTGCCGGGGCTTTTGAGCCTAGTAAGTACATCCAACAACTTATTTCTTCTTTTATCAGTGGATATATACCCACCCTCTCGTTTTACGCCAAGAGACACAAGCCTGTCGAGATTATCTTGAAAAGATGCGGTTTTGTCAAGAATCTTAGATAGTGACTCTAGCTCTTTCTTTGTCAAGTCTGATATGCAGGAATACTCGTGCAATAAGTTTGTTCTTGACTTACCCAGTCCAGAGAATGCTCCAACCTGGATTAGATTTTCAACTGCTCTTTTGTTTATATGGGGCAGGGCGTTCACCAAAATGTCTGTCCAGTTTTTTGTGTCAACTACCGATAGATGTTTTCTGATGGAATCAAGGTGAGAAACTCCAACGTTTTTTACGTTACAAATGCCGTAATATATTGCTCCATTAGCCCAAGTGAAGTTTTCTGACAAAATCGATATGTGGGGGCCTCTAACCTCTATATTTTCTGCTTTTGCCGCTAAAATCAACTCCTTCTTCTCTTTATCAGGATCTATCTTATCTGCGGCACTTCTCAACCAATGCTTAAAGAACTCTCTATTGTAATGACATTTAATATAAGATGACCAATAAGCAACTGTTGCATAAGAAATACTATGAGAGTTGGAGGTAACTATGCCGTTTCCATAGAAAACATGTGTATCGGAATCAACTTCTATGTCTAAAGTTCTCATGCGACCTATTCTAGATACGGACGCAATTTTTTCTCCACGCATTTAACATCTCCTAAAATTTCACTTTCCCATATTCTTACTAATCTAATACTATTTTCTTCACAAAATTTATTTTTTTTATCGTCTCTGTACTTATTAACCTTTTGGGTTTTTGTTTTAGGTCCATATGGATAAATCTTTGGATTAGAATGAAAATAATCTCCATCAATCTCAATATATACATCGTAGTCCTGTAAATAAAAGTCAAAAGACCAACAAGATAATATCGTTTCTTCTTCATACTTAATTGATTTGTTGTTTAAGAAGTTTCTAAAAACCCTCATGGGCATAGTGTTTGTGTGTTTGTAACGACCTTCCTTAATCATCATCAGTGTGTTTTGTCTGAATTTTTCTATATTTTCTTTTGAGTGTTTGCATCCTGTATGACCGTGAACCTTCCTGTTTTTAGCAGCTACACTTTGTTTTATTCTACTGATAATGCTGTGTTTTTTACCTGTGCGTTTTTTAGCCATGTTATCTATTGATTTAGAGGTTTCCTTAGAAAGCCCTTTATTCCAAGGAGTTTTATTGAACATTGGGTTATTTTCACCCTTACGACTCGTTTTGGCGTCTCTAGACCATTTTAATAAACCGGGGTTTCTTCCGCAAGCATATTCCTTAATATAAAAGTTAGAGCCTTTTTTTGATATTTTAGTCTTTTTACCACAGATCCCACATTCACATAAATGATTGTGTTCAAAATAGTCGTTAATAGATATATTATGTTCTTTCTTTAGGTGTTTTTCAAAACACTGAGTTTTGTATATTCCGCTTCCTCCGTATTTTTTAACCATTTCAGATAGATCCGTACTACAAATATGACACTTTAGCCAATCTTCTTTTGGAATTATAGTCATTAGTATGCCTTTCTTTAAGAACTGTCAGACATATCATTATATACCATAACTTCAAGATTGTTTTCTAAAATCTCTAATAATGTATATTTTTTACCATCTTGGCACATGAATTTATGATCTAAAGTACAAATTATAGACATTCCGTTGTCTAAAGTGACCTCAAACACCTCCTTCTCACCGGACTCAATAATATCTACAACATCCACATATTCATCCTCTTCACTGTTTTTGGGGGATAAAACTTTGTCTCCAATTTTAAGCTCGTCCAACGTTTTTAGCCCATTGGGAGTTTCTACTACTGTTGACGGATCTAAACATTTGTTGAAGCTGTATCTATTACTTCTCTCAATAATATCAAAAACTTCTTCAGCTTTTTCTTTTGATATGTTGTTAGCCACACAACCATCTACAAACATAGTTCTTACTTCGTTCATAAGGCCAGCCTTCTTCTTACCAATAGCCCGCCTAAGAATATCGGCCTGCTCTAGCGAGAATCCAGCCAGAATTTCTGCGATCTTCATGCTCTGCTCTTGGTATACAATAATACCTTGAGTTGGTTTAAGAACGTCATCAATAAGTGGATGAAGGCTTTTAATTTCTTCTGTGCCAGCCTTACGTTTAGCATAATCATCAGCCATATCAAGGCAA
>JBFIIZ010000043.1:0-5321 GCA_041601015.1 Minisyncoccia bacterium
GAAAAATAATAAATAAACTATGAAAGTTGAGTGTCTCAAAGAAAAACTAGAAAAAGCTATTGTGAAAGCTGACAAAGTAACAAGTAAAAATGTTACGTTACCTGTTTTAAAATATGTTCTTTTGATAGCTAAAGATAACAACCTAATAATTCGAGCAACGAATCTTGATTTAGGACTTGAGATAAAAATATCTGTGAAGGTTGAAAAGGAGGGTGTTGTTGCTATACCAGCTGATATTTTAAGAAGTTATATAACAAATTTACCTAATGATTCAAAAGTTATTCTTAGCGCTGACGGAAACAAATTATCAATAACCACAGAAAACTCAAAAACAAATATTAATACATATCCATACGATGAGTTTCCTTCAATACCAACCTTAAAGGACGTTAAAACGCTCAAAATACCTGTAGAGAAGCTTTTGCAAGGGTTAAGGTCTGTTTGGTACAGCGCGTCACCAGCAAGTATGAAACCAGAGCTTTCTAGTATTTATGTTTACTACGAAGATGGTCATATGGTGTTTGCAGCAACTGATTCATTTAGACTTGGAGAGAAAAAAATTCAGGTTAAAAAACTAGAGGAGTTTGAGTCTATATTAATACCATTTAAGAATGTTGTAGATATTATTAAGGTTCTTGACGACGCAGTAGGGGATATAGAAATACGTATAACACAAAACCAAATAAGTATTTCTGTTGGTGATATTTATATAACATCAAGGGTTATAGATGGTATTTTTCCAGATTATAGACAGATTATTCCAGAAGAATACGAAACTGAGGTTGTTGTATTGAAACAAGATATTTTTGACGTATTAAAGAGATCAAATATTTTTTCAGATAAGTTTAATAGAATAACTTTTGATATTAAACCAAAAGATAAAAAGTTTAATGTTTATACGAGTAATCAAGAAGTGGGGGAAAGTATTTCAGAAATATCTGCTGCACTTACTGGTATAAAAACAAAACTAAGTTTTAGTTATAAAAACATAATGGACTGTTTTCAATCTATTACAACAGATAGTGTTGTAATGAAGTTTGAAGAAAGAAAACCCCTCTTAATACAAGGGGTTGGTGATAAAAGTTTTACCTACATAGCAATGCCTATGAATAAGTAGTTAGTTTATTGAGAAACTATTAATTAACTCACTTTTATTGAACACAGAATCAACACCAACTATTTTTAAGGTGTTTTGGTTTTGTGTTGAGAAACTTACAGGATTGAAAGAGAAAGTAAAAGGTGATTTACTCACTTTCCCAATATATTTATTGTTTAGAAAAACTTCAACATAACTTAAAGGATTTTTTCCAACACTACTTACGGTAAAGTTTACTACTTCTCCTTTAGAATAAGATGTTTTTATTGGGGTTGTGTTGAGTATAGGTAGTGAAGATTGGGTATGAATATCGTCATACTCTGTTGGTATAACAGATTCATCTTCTATTTGTAGACCTGTATTTTTTATCCATTCTTGAACAGCATGTTCCCAAAGTCTAAATTGTGGATAGTTTTCTGGATTAACTTTATTAGAAGAACGTGGATTATCTTTGTCTATCCAATAAAGTATTGTATGAGGATCTACAACAACCCTTTCTTCTTTTGTTTCTTCCGGAGTGAACTCTGTTGCTAGTTTTCCAGAAATACTATCTACAGTGTATGTTATACCACCTTTCCAAATACCTCGTAGTTGAGGTGGTAAATCTTCATCCTCTACTGTTTTTGGTTTATTGAATTTAACGTCAGGAATTTGAGTTAAAGCAAAATCCATAAACTCTCTCCAAAGAGGTGTGATAATAAAACCAGCAACTTTTTTCTCCATAGAGCTATTGTCATTATTTCCAGCCCAAGAAGAAACTGCAAGGTTGGGTGTATAACCAACAGTCCAAGCGTCCCTGTAATCGTTTGTGGTACCTGTTTTAGCTGCTACATCTCTTGAGTTGAAGTTTAAAGGTGAGTTTGCTCCAAAAGCAGGGGTTCTGGCTACGTTATCAGAAAGAACATCTGAAACAAGTCTTGCGACATTTTCATCTATTGCTTGATAAGGATTGCTTTCAAATTTTTCTAATAAATCTCCACTATTATTTGTGACACTTAATATTCCTGTATAAGGATTTCTAACTCCGTCGTTTGCAAAAACACCATAAGCACTAGCTATCTCAAGAGGGGAAACTTCTCCACCTCCAAGAACAAGTGTTAATCCATACTGGTCTACATTAGTAAGACTTGATATTCCCATGTCTTTAGCCGTTCTAAGAGAACTACGTAAACCAGCAAGGTATAGAGTTTTAATTGCAGGAATGTTAACAGACTGAGCAAGAGCATCTCTTAGTGTCATTGGGCCTGTAAACTTAAGGTCGTAGTTTTGTGGTTTATAACAAACAGCATTAGCCCCTATTGGGTCTCCTTCTGGTGTACATTCTGTAGAAAACTCTGTTTCTAAGTTGAAAACAACAGTTTCAGGTGTATATCCTTTTAGGAAGGCTGTTGCGTAAACAAAAGGTTTAAAAGCAGAACCAGGCTGTCTATGTGTTAGAGCAACATTAAAGTTTCCATCTATCTCTTCATCAAAATAATCTCTAGAACCAACCATAACTAGTATTTGTCCAGTTTGTGGGTCTATTGCAACTAATGAAGCATTCTCTGCATTAAAATTCTCCTCATTAGCGAGGGCATATTTTTTGACTATTTCCTCTGCTTTTTCCTGAAGAGTATAGTCTATTGTTGTTATCACCTTAAGCCCTCCTTCTTCTAGAACTTTTGTTCCGTATTTGTTTTCTAAATATTCACCAATATAAAACACAAAATGAGGAGCTCTAATACCGAGTGTTGGGCGTGGTTCGAAACTAACCTCCTCATTTAAAGCTTGTTCATAATCTTCTTTTGTAATAAAAGAATTTTCTAACATTTTTTCTAGAACAAGGTTTTTTCTTGAATCCAACCTGTCTTTATTATTTCCATAAGGAGAGTAGAAGGTTGGTGCTTGTGGTATAGCTGCTATGTATGCAGCCTGTGCTAGTGTTACATCACTTGCGTCTAAACCAAAAAATCTTTGTGTTGCTTCTCCAACACCATAAATACTACCCCCATAAGGAACTTCGTTTAGGTAAAGTTCTAATATCTTTTCCTTGCTTAAAACTTGCTCAAGTCTTATAGCCAAAACCCATTCTTTGAGTTTTCTAGAGATCTTTTTTTCTGGCGTTAAGATGGAGTTTTTGACAACTTGTTGTGTAATCGTTGAACCACCTTGTCCAAACTCAAGAGAAGTTATGTTTGCAAATATTGCTCTTAGTATTGCGGTTGGTTTAATACCATTATGTTCATAAAATTCAGCGTCCTCTATTGCAATACTGGCATTTTTTATATGCCTCGAGACTTTTTCATAAGGTATTATTGTTCTTTGTATATCTTCGCTTGTGAATTCATATAACAAAATCTCACCAGTTCTATCATATAGTTTGGTTGATTGTAAGACTTTTCTTTCTTCAAAAGCTTCTAAATCTGGTGTTTCGAAGGTTGTTATCCAGATTATTACAAGACTTGTAACCAAAAACCCCACAACAAGAAAGAGTTTGAAAAGAGTCCAAATAAAGGGATGTTTTCTTCGTTTTTTAGGCATAAATGTGTAAAAATATATCAAATTATACTGATCTTCTCTGCTTGGTAATCAGTATAACCCAACCAATAGATAAACTTAACTAAATAAAGTGTATCTAAATTAATGGATTTGGTATGATACAGGGGTAAACAAAAATATCAATTGATTAATATGAGTAATAAAGATTCAACAAAAATAAAAAGTTTTTTAGAGAGAGGTATAGAAAATATTTATCCAAACAAAGAGTTTGTTGAAAAAAGACTTCTTTCTGGAGAAAAACTAAAGGTTTATTTAGGTATTGACCCAACTGGACCAACCCTACACCTAGGACACGCTATTGTTTTGAAGAAGCTTGGTGAATTACAGAAAATGGGACATAAAATAATCCTTTTAATAGGAGACTTTACAGCTCTATCTGGTGATCCTGACAAAACAGAAACAAGAAAAAGACTAACAAAGAAAGATGTTCTGAAAAACGCAAAGAACTATAAAAAACAAGCCTCAACTTTCTTATCATTCAGTGGTTTAAACAAAGCAGAACTAAAACATAACTCTAAGTGGCTTAACAAAATGTCTTTTGCTGATGTTGTTGAGCTTGGGTCTAAAATTACTGTGGAACACATGGTAAAAAGAGATCTTTTTAAAAGAAGGTTAGAAAAAGGTGTACCTCTTTATATACACGAATTTATGTATCCGCTAATGCAGGGGTACGACAGCGTTGCAATGGATGTAGATGGTGAGATTGGAGGGAATGATCAAACCTTTAATATGTTAACAGGTAGAACTTTAATGAAACAAATGAAAGGTAAAGAGAAGTTTGTTATAACAACAAAACTTTTGGAAGACAAAGAAGGTCAGAAGATGGGTAAAACAGAAGGAAACATGGTTACATTTGAAGATTCTCCAGAAGAAATGTTTGGAAAAATAATGAGTTGGACGGACGGAATGATTATTCCTGGTTTTGAACTTTGTACTTATGTTGAAGACGAGGAAATAAAAAGAATAGAAAAAGAACTTTTAGAAAGTAATCCAAAAGACTTAAAAACAAGACTTGCTCTTGAGATTGTGGGTATATACCACACAGAAAAAGAGGCAGAAAAAGCAAAAGAGAGCTTTAATAAAACATTTTCAAAAAAAGAAACACCAGAAGATATACCAGAATACGAAGTAAAAAATAGAACTCTTCTTGTTGATATATTGCTTGAAAAAGGTGTTGTTGAATCTAAATCAGAGTTTAGAAGACTTGTAGAACAAGGAGCTATTCTAGACACAGAAACAAAAGAAAAAGTAACAGATATAAAATTTGTTATACAAAAAAACACCACCTTTAAAGTAGGGTCAAGAAGGTTCTTAAAGGTTGTGGTTTAAAATCTCTCAGAAGCAAAACAAGTAAGTCCTGTGGCAATAGCATCCCACTCGTCGTCTAGTTTTATTTCTTTGAGCTTTTCTTCACTGATATCTATTAAATTAGGAACCATTGATATAACTTGGTTTTTATTACTTCTACCGTACCCAGTAATAGCTACTTTTATTTGAAGAGGCGTGTATTCGAAAATATCCAAACCAGCATTTTTTGAAACATAAACAATCATACCTCTAACTTGAGAAACGTTCATAACAGTTTTTTGGTTCGTGTTAAAAAACAGATTTTCTATAGCAAGTGCGTCTGGTGAATGTTTTTTTATTATTTTTTCTAATTCATTACCTATAATTAAAAGCCTTTTAC
>JBFIIZ010000044.1:0-5252 GCA_041601015.1 Minisyncoccia bacterium
ATTATGAAATTTTGCTTCAATCATTAAAATTTCCTTTTTATTCCTAGCAAGAATATCTATCTCGTGCGGGGCACACTTTCCCAAAACCTCTGAACCAACCTTGGTTTTATAACCCTTCTCGTCCAAAACTCTTGCCATAAATCTTTCAAACGGAAAACCACTTGGTCCAAGTTGCATTATTGCCCTCCTAAGCGAGTATTTAGTTGCGGTAACACCTCCCATTTGAGAAAGTATATGGAAAGCCTCACGATATATTTCTCCTGTTGTTGTATAAGGTTTAATTTCTTTTACCACGTATCCAACAACCCTTTCTATCTCATCTTTAGTTGCACCAGAACGACGAAGAGAGTCTCTTAGTTTTTCTTCATCAAAAACCTCAGTAGTTCCATCCTGTTTTTTTATAAGTAGCATATTTATTTAATTAAGAACTTTTTTATTCAACGTCCTCCACAAATTCTAATATATCTAAAGCTTCGTTTTGTATTATTAACAAATCTATTCCCTCACCATTATATGTTGCCGTAACCGTAGCGTGTTCGCTCGCTGAAAACAATATTCTAAAAGGAATTGTTTTTATTGCTTGTATACAAAACGCATCTTCTTCACCTCTCTGAGCGTTAAAAACTAATACAACCTGTTCTGGATAAGACTCCCTCACGATTGCATGTGTTTCTAGCTCATAGCAACCATTAGGAAAATCCAAGCTTCCAATATATTCATAAAGCCCGTTATCGTAAGTAAAACTTGTCACAATCTCTTCTGGCGTAAAGGTATTATTTACATTATCATCTTTGTTTTGAAGATCCGATAATGGAAAACTTCTAAAAACAAAAACCCCAATAAGCAGAAACAGGGCAACAATGAGAACGTTTGTTATTAACTGTTTGTTCATAAACACCTCGTTATAATAAAATTATATCATACAAAAAAAAGTTGGGGCGACGACCATTTGGTCGTCGCCCCTTAGTGTGTTCTTGTACAAAACACCCTTCACCGCACCTGAGTAATTTCTGAATTCAACATCTGTTCAATAATAGAAAGGTGTCTATGCACCCTCCCTGGAGGAACCCAAGTACCCATGTAATCAGCGGCAGTGTCAGCACAATCCAAATTCGAACACCCAACAATAGGTAGATGATATACCTCCAAAAACCCTTTATCTTTTAAACTCTGCCAAGACTCTGTCTTTGAATCTTCTGTGTAGACAAAAGCGCCAGACTTGGGTACATGCCTTGGATCTTTAGGCATATAAAGAGTAATGGGTTCCCCAATCATGATATCCCTACCGCACCAACCACACGTTGCCTTCATTCCCCCAAGTTTTGCACTGCGCTCTTTAAGCCAGGCAAAAAGGCACAGAATAGAGGCCACAAAAGCCAAAGACAAAACAACAATTAGAGAGGTTGTCATTTTCTTATTCCCCTTTTTATTAAAGTGTTTTTGTTTCCGAAGAAAGAATACTTAGAAAAAGCAAGTTAGTCAACACGTGTTTATTGAGACACGAAAGTCAAAATTTTAGTTTATCAGGTCTATTATCCCTCCTCCTAGGCACTTATCTCCATCATACACAACAACTGACTGACCTATAGCAACCGCCTTCTGGGCTTCATCAAACTCCACCACACACTGTTCAAAGCAGAGCTTTGAACAGTTGAGGAGGCAAGGTTGGAGGGGTTGGCGGTAGCGGATTCGCGCCTGGTATTTACCACTTTGCGCGGTCGGTAATAGATTTACATCTCTTAATGTCATTTTTTTTGCATTGTATAAAGCGCTTCCTTTTTCTTCTTTATCAGAGACGGTAATAGTATTTGCTTCCAAATCTTTGGACACAACAAAATATGGTTTATCGTTTGGTGTTTTTTTTGTAATAAGAAATCCCCTTCTCTCACCTATTGTGTAAAGAATGGAACCGTTGTGTGTGCCTATAATATCGCCATCTTCATTTAAAACATTTCCAGGAACTGGTTCAGCTAAACGAGTTAAAAATTCTTTCATTGAAATCTCACCAAGAAAACAAACCCCCTGACTATCTTTCTTTTCTGCCGTCAGTAAACCGGCTTTATCTGCAATCTTCCTGACTTCTGGCTTTTCTATATCACCTATTGGAAATAAAATTTTTGAAAGTTGCTCTTGAGTAAGTGTCCAGAGGAAATAGCTTTGATCTTTGTTTTTATCTTTACCAGCATAAAGCTCATCGTCTATATTTCTGGCGTAATGTCCTGTAGCAACATAATCCGCCCCCTCTTTAATCGCCCAATCAAGAAATCCTCCAAATTTTACGTATTTATTACACATCACATCGGGGTTTGGCGTTCTTCCCTCCTTATATTCAGAAATCATATAGTCAGCTACATCTTTTTTATACTCATCAGATAAATCAAGTTCTTTAAAAGGAATTTTTAAATGTGCACAAACTCGCATCGCGTCACGTCTCTCACTTTTCCAATCACATTCTAAAAAATCTGGGTGCCATACTTTTATGAACACGCCAGTAACATCGTATCCTTTTTCTTTAAGTAGATAAGCAGAAACAGAAGAGTCTACTCCACCTGAGAGACCTACATAAATTTTTTTTTGTTTTTCTTTTTTCTCCATTCTTCTATATCTTTGTGATTTCCAGAAAGTAAAACTTTTGGAACTCTATAATTTTTCTTTTTGTATTTTAAAATTTCTGGTCGCGTATATACCTCTGAAGAAGCTACTCTTTCATTTTCTGGAGAAAATTCATTTCCAAGCACCCCTTTTATTTGTCGCGATACAGAATCAATAACAAGCATTGCTGGTATTTCTCCTCCTGTAAGAACATATGGACCTACAGAAATTTCCTCTGGTTTCAAAATCTTTTTGACTCGAGCATCTATCCCTTCATATCTTCCTGAAACCATAACAATCCTGTCGTATTGTTCTGCAAGTTTTTTTGCATATTTTGTATCAAATTGCTTACCAGATGGAGAAAACATAAGGGTTTTAGTGCTCTTATTTCCCTTTGTAGCCGCCTCCACGGCCTTTAATACGGGTTCGGCGTACATAACCATACCCGGTCCACCCCCATAAGGTTTGTCGTCTATTTTCTTGTGTTTGTTTTTTGTATAGTCTCGAGGATTAAAGAAATCAACGGAAATTTTTTTACCTTTGATTGCACGGCAAATAATAGAATCCCCCAAATATGAGTCAAAAATATTCGGAAAAATAGTCACTATATTAAATTGTAATTTCTTTTTTGTATCTCTCATTTTGTTTTAAAACAAAGAAAAACCGTGGCATCAAAATACCACGGTTTTTCTATTATGTCGATTTATTTAAGCATCAGCTTTTAGCTCTTCCATTGCCTCATCAACAGCCGATGCTGCATCTGCCCCAACTGGAGCTGGCATACTTGGAGCTTCTGGTGTACTTGGTGAACTGTTGTGTCCTCTAGTACTTCCTTCTGGCTCGTTAATTTTTAGGTTCACGCGCGCTTGGTTCTTCATACCAACAACACGAAGTAGTGTTCGTATTGCCTTAGCCGTGTTACCGTTTCTTCCTATAATCTTACCCATATCTTCTTGATTCACATCAAGGGTTATAAGTACTCCCATCTCATCAACTGTTCGATCAACCTTCACGTCTTCTGGGTGATCTACCAATGACTTAACCACGAATTCTAGAAAATCTTTGTCTCCGTCCATATCTTAAATTTTAAACTACTATTAAACTTTCCGCCTCGACAAAGGCGTTGGTTGATTTGGATTATAACTTAAACCACAAAAATTACAACTGAACAAGTATATGCAATCCAAACAAAAAACCCGTGTTAGCGGGTTTTGTTGTTATTTAGTCTCTTCCTTTGTGTCTTCTTTTGATTCCTCTACAACTTCCTCTTCAACTTCCTCCACCGGAGCCTCTTCCTTAACGTCTTCTGTTGGAGGCTGGTCGGCCACTATATCATCTGACTTCTCTTCTTGGGCTTCTTCTGGAGCCGCTTCCTCCTTTTGTATTTCAGTCTTTTCTTCTACTTTCTCTTCTTGTTTTTCCTCTTGCTCTTTAATAATTGGATTTTTCTTCGGTAGAACGTTTTTCTTTTTGCCATCCAAAATACCTTCTGTTACAAGCAGATTATGTACAGTTGGAGACACCTGAGCACCCACGCTTATCCAGTGCTTTACTCTATCTGCATTTATTTCTTTAATATTGGTCCTAGCATCATAGTGTCCAAGTTTCTCTATGTATTTACCGCTCTTGGGTCCTCTGTGTTTTTCAGTCACAACAACACGATATGACGGATCATGCTTTCGGCCAACTCTTTTTAATCTAATTTTTAACATGGCGAGTATGGTAACAAAAGACCTAAGATTAAGCAATATGTCCAATTTTTCTGATACAATACACCGCATGAAAAAAATAGAAGGAATAGTTGCAACAACCTCAAGAGGTAAGGGGTATGTAGAGCACGAAGAGTATGAAAAAGACATAGAAATAGAGGAAAAAGACTTGTACACAGCTCTAAACAGAGACACTGTGGAAGTAGAGATTCTAGGAAAAGATAGGGGTCGCCATAAAGGGCGGATTGTTTCTGTTATAAAAAGAGCAAAAGAAACATTTGTTGGAACCGTTGATGAAGAAAATGGTCTCTTTTTTCTAATAACAGACGATTTCCGGGTTCACAGAGATTTTCTTATAAAAGAAGACAAAAGACTAAAAACAGGTCATAAGGCCGTTGTTAAGTTCTTGGAATGGACAGATACAGAGAAAGACCCTCTTGTTGAGCTTGTTAGTATTCTCGGTAAAAAGGGAGAGAACGAAGCTGAAATACAATCTATTATTGCAAACAATGGAATTTTTTATGATTTTCCAGAAACGATTGCAAACGCAGCTAAGAAAATTAAATCTAGTGAAAAACAGATTTTTGAAGAGGCGCTCAAAGACAAAGAAAGAAAAGATATTAGAGATCTGCCTACATTCACAATAGACCCAGTTGATGCGAAAGATTTCGACGACGCTATATCATTTCGCGACTTAGGAAATGACACTTATGAAATAGGTGTACATATAGCAGATGTGTCTCATTATGTTTTACCCAATACCCAATTGGACGAAGAAGCTCAAGAAAGAGGTTTTTCTACATACCTTGTGGATCGTACAATCCCCATGCTCCCAGAGGAGTTATCAAATGACCTTTGTTCTCTAAAGCCAAACGTGGATAGACTCGCCTTTTCTGTAATCTTTAACATTCGAAAAGACGGTTCTATTAAAGATGAGTGGTTTGGCAAAAC
>JBFIIZ010000045.1:0-4955 GCA_041601015.1 Minisyncoccia bacterium
ACTGCTATTACTTGTTATAACTTCTATTATTATTCAACTATTATGATAGACATCGCACTGGTATTAATAGTAATAATTGTTTTGTTTACTGTTTTTATATTTTTACGCTCTTTGTTTTCTCTTAAGATATGCGCCCTGTGTGGAGCTGTTTCGTTTTCATGGATTACTCTTTTAATTATGTTTTATACAGGCTACTCGGTCGACACGGTTTTGATGGCACTACTTATCGGGGGAAGCATTGTAGGTAGTATGTATTTACTTGAGGAAAAACTTCCAGAAAGGTACCAGCTATTTAAACTTCCTTATTTTTTAACTGGAGTTTACATAGGTTATGTTTTGCTAAAAGAATCTCTAGATGTCCAAGCTGTTTATATTATTTTAGCGTTATGGGGTTTTACAATCTTTTTATATACAACAAAAAATAACAATAAAATCAGATCTATTACTAGAAAAATAATTAAATGTTGTAAAAACTGGTAAAGTAAATATATGGATTGTTGTGATACAAAACAAAAGAATACACACAATGCACACCATGAACATGGTGGGCATAAAACCCACGCATCTTGTGGTCATGGAATGAGTCATGGAGACGCATCTTCTTATTTAAAAAGATTTTGGATTGTTACATTTCTATTGATTCCTCTTGCGTTGGTTCACCCCAAAATTTCGGAAATTTTTGATATTGCATTTGGTTTAAGTAAATGGGTTCAGTTTGGTATCTCCACAATTATTTTTGGGTTTTCTATTGTTTTCTTTCAACACGCATTACATGAGATAAAAGCACGAGCGTATGGAATGATGACACTTGTTTCTTTAGCGGTGGGGGCGGGGTATCTATTTTCTGTAGCATCTACCTTTATACCAACACTTCACGCTGAGTTTTATTTAGAAATCTCAACACTTATCTGGGTGCTTCTTTTTGGACACTATCTTGAAGCAAAATCAGGAAGCGCTGCTGGAAACGCCCTTCAAGAAGTGGCTAAGCTATTACCCAAAAAAGCTCATAAAATTGTTGATGGGAAAGAGGAAGACGTGGATGTATCAGAACTCAAACAAGGAGATATTGTTATAGTAAAACCGGGAGAGAAGATTCCCGCCGACGGAGTAGTTATTAAAGGTTCTGCTAATGTGGACGAGTCTCTTATTAGCGGCGAATCAAAGCCAATCCAGAAAGAAAAAGATATAGAAGTGGTTGCCGGTTCAATATGCTTGGACGGGTCTCTTACAATAAAACTCTCTCGAGTTGGCAAAAACTCAACCGTCGGACAGATACAAGAACTCGTAGCACAAGCAGGTAAAACAAAACCACGATCACAGAGAATTGCGGACAAAGCATCTGCTGTACTCACTTTTGTGGCGGGAACCACCGCTATTCTTACGCTTTTGGTGTGGACTCTTGTGGTTGGAGAAAGCTTTGTATTCTCTATAACTCTTGCGATAACCGTCCTTGTGATTGCCTGTCCTCATGCTCTTGGTCTTGCCATTCCCACAGTAACAACCATAACCACCTCACTTGCCGTTAAAAATGGGTTTTTTATAAAAGACCTTTCAAAAATTGAAATAATAAGAAAAGTTGATTATGTTGTGTTTGATAAGACGGGGACACTTACTCATGGAAAATTTGGAGTGTCTCAGGTAAAAGCATTAAATAACTATAGCAAAGCTGAAATGCTCCAAGTTGCCGGATCACTTGAAAGCGAGTCATCTCACATTATTGGACGATCGGTTTTGGAGTATGTGAAGAACAAGGGAATAGAGGTTGTTAGTATAGACGATTTCAAAAATATTGCGGGACAAGGTGTACAAGCAAGAATTAATGGGAAAGAATACTTTGTTGGAAATGAAAAATTTATTCAGAGCGTTGGTGTTGAGTATAAAATTCCTCAAGATATATCAGGGACTATTGTATTGATTTCTAATAATAAAGAATTGTTGGGATATGTTGTACTTGCTGATGTCGTAAAAGAAGAATCAAGAAATGCAATAAAGAGCTTGCACGATATGGGTGTTAAGGTTGCGATGCTTACCGGAGACAATAAAAAGGTTGCTCAAGCTGTTTCTGAAGAACTAAGGATCGATACATATTTTGCTGATGTGTTACCAGAGGATAAATACAAACACATAAAACAACTACAAGACGATGGAAATATAGTTTTAATGGTTGGTGATGGTGTGAATGATGCACCAGCACTCACTCAAGCAAATGCGGGGGTGGCTATAGGCACAGGGACAGATGTGGCTGTTGAGTCTGGGGATGTGGTTCTTATGGATAATGATCCTGGCGATATTGCTAGACTTATAACCTTGTCCAAAAAAGTATATTCAAAAATGATACAAAACCTTGTATGGGCCCTGGGGTATAACATAGTTGCTATTCCAGCTGCAGCCGGAGTTTTTGCTGCTTGGGGATTCTTCTTAAGACCAGAAATAGGAGCATTGGTGATGAGCCTCTCCACTGTGATTGTTGTGATTAATGCGATGACCTTAAAAAAGGTTAATTTAGAGTAATTAAAATTAGATCTTGTGCGGAGCTTCTTTGTTTTCAAAACCTTTCCTTGGCTCAAGTCCACACAGATTAAAAATAACCCATTCCATTGGGTTGTTTTTAGTTCATAATAATTTTTTACACTGAATCAATAAAATTATGGTTTTAAAAGTGATGCATATTTACTCTTCTCCCTATGGATAATATAAAGATTTAAGACTAAGGGAACGTAAGATATAAATTCTCTCAGCGAAAATTCACGTAGACCTAAAAAGACATGAAAAAGTGCGAAGTTTAATGTTATTGGCACCAATATAACAGCGGCCAGAGCAACATAACGATTCATAACAAAAGCAATTCCACATAAAATTAAGAAAACTCCAATTACTGAAAACATATACCCATTTGAAACGATCGCTTGGATAAAAGCGAATCCTTCAGGGGTAAATAGGTGGGGGCTGTTTGTTGCATTTGGCAATAAGTTGAGCTTTGAAACTCCTATAATAATAAATAATATTCCAGTGAATATTCTGATAGATTTGTGAAATGTTTTCATACTTGAATAATAACAACTTTTTTTATATTTTTCTCTAACCCGAAGCTCTGGCCGTGTTTAGTTTGGGAAGCCACGCTCATACAAAAGAAGTTGCCTTTTTGTCTAGCGGTATTTTTGTAATTCGAGATTAATTTTTATGCTCTATGTGTTGCGTAATTTCTTCAATTTTTTGAATAATTAAGTCTCTTGCTTTGGGGTTTGAAAGAATTTTATGATGTCCATCGACATCAATCTGAATATTTTCAGCACCTTTAAGTATAGAATTTTCTGTGGGCCAAACATGATTATCGTACATTCCATATATTGAAATAATATGTTTATTCACCTCGAAGTTTCTATTGTGTTCTTGAATGATTTGGCTTTTAGGAGAAAGCTCCTTGACTGTCTTGTCAGGAACAAGCTGAGAAATATTTGAACCCAGAAACGGTGTTGCTATAGCAATAACTTTTAATATCCTACCATCCTCGTTTAGTCGTATTAATGTTTCTTTACCTATTAATCCACCTTTGCTGTGCGAAAGAATTATGACGTTCTTTAAATCTTTTTCGTCTATTAATGCTCGAACTTGCTTCGCTGATGTATTAATCTCTTTTCTGTTGTAGCCGAGCTCACGAAGAACATATATTGGGTGTCCGAGTATTGAAATTTTATCTGCAATAAGTTTCAAAAATTGCCATTTAGTGTTTATTCCAGGGATTAATATTACTGGAACCTTGGTATCGTTAATATGACCTAAATAGTGCTTAGGTGGTTTCCTGTAAATAAATGATTTGCCGTAGAGGTTTGCCGCGTGAACATAATCTTCCACCCAAGCTTTTAGTTTCCTAACCATGATATAAATAAGTATACGTTTTATGCTCTATTTCCACCATGTGCAAAAAGACAACCTAAATTGAGAATTATACCCAGACCTCGAGATACATAAAATTATTGACACACACAACTACGTGTGTTATTAATGATGTTAAATAAACGCTCATTAGCTCTTTGGCACAATGTCATGAAGAAAGGAAAAAAGAGGCGGAACATTCTAGATCATATGGCTGGATTAGCGGGGGAGCTTCTGGAGATTTCCCGCAATGCATGTGCAGATGAACCACCAAATACCGCCGAAGGACATTTTTTGGGAGTAGCTCTTGAAATGTCTCAAAAAATCGAAAGTCTCAGGAACCAGCTCTCCTGATAACTACAGGAATTTAAACCCCACAAAAGCTCCACGGCTCACTTTGTGGGGCTTTTTTTATTTCTCAGCTATATCTTCTGAGTAATCATCACATACAACCAATAAATCATTAATACAACAAATATTATCCACAAGAGAGGTTCTATACTTCTGAAGAACTCATGAAAATAAGAACCAACAAGAAGTCCTATAGACATAACATATAGTTTCAAAATAGAAGCTTGCCACCATTTGAAATTGTAATCTCTAAAAATTTTCATATTCTTAGCTTAGATTGTTAATAGCTTAATTATACGCCTAACTCTGCTACAAAAAACACATTTTTTGTATATAAATTTGTTGTTATAATAGATTTATGTCTGTCCAATTTGATGAATACAACAACCTCTTTCAAGAAGACACACCAAAAGGAATTTCTGGGTTTTTAATATCCAAAGGAATAGCTTCAGATAAAAGAAAGGCAAATGTAATATTGGCTTCTGTAATAATATTTTGTCTCATAGTTATTATATTGGTTAGCGTTAGTTCAGGAGATGAGCTTGAAATGCCATTTGATGGAGGAAGTAATTATGAATACGCCATTTAAAAAAAGAGGTTTTACTCTTATAGAGCTCTTAGTAGTAATCGCTATTATAGGAGTATTGTCTAGTGTTGTTTTGGCAAGTTTGAATACAGCTAGAGCAAAAGCACGAGATGCTCAGCGAATAAGTGACTTCAGAGCTTTTTCA
>JBFIIZ010000046.1:0-4955 GCA_041601015.1 Minisyncoccia bacterium
GATAGATATCTCAAATACTGACACAGTAACACTACAAAGAGAGCTTATGATAAACAACTCAAATTTATACTGGGGTATACAAAGAATGGATGGAATGGAGCCATATAGAACAATGCGACATAACCGTCTTATCAATACTGTTATCTCACAAGAAAGGTCTTCTTTTGTTTTTGACGCAGATTTGTCGAAAGAAAGCGAAATGAACAAGTTGGATAATTATGATGTATTAGTAGAAGTTGGGTTGGAAGAGAAGATTGAAGATTTTACTCGGAAATTACCACTACTTTCAATGATGAACGTAAAGTATATATATTCTATTTATGATTTGAATAGCCCGAGCTTAAAAAAAGTTTTTGATAATACAATTTCTCTGGAAAATGATATAACACTAGAATATAAGGTTTATGAAAATAAACTATTTCTTCCAAGGTTGTATTACGCATCAAAAACTGTGTTTACTGATGATGATGAATTAGAGATACTTAGACACCTTGCTGAGACCACAGATTTCAAAAAAAATACATTTATAGAATGTGGTAATTGTGAGACAATAAATCCTTACAAAGGGGGTGGTATAAGTATCAAAAGATACGAAAATGGCCATGTTGAGCTTGAATCTGTATCAAAAGGAGAGAACTGGCTTGTTTTTTCGGAAAGTTATATGCCAGGATGGGTTGCTTTTGTGGATGGAGTAGAGACTCCTATATATAGAGCAAACTATCTTTTCCAAGCAATAATGGTCCCAGAGGGAGAGCACAAAATTACGTTTAAGTACGAAGATATTGTTGGGTTAAAATTTGCGGAGTATAAGAACAAATTATTTAAATAATAATGAAAAAAGTATCAGTCATAATTCCTTGCTATAACGAAGAGGCGACAATTGTCGAACTGTTAAGTCGTGTTGAAAATGCAGATTTTGGTGATTGGCAAAAAGAAATAATTGTTGTTGATGACGGTTCTTCTGATGGCACAAGGGGTTTGTTGAATGATTATAAAGATAAACCGGAGTATAGGGTTATATTTCATGAAAAAAATAAAGGTAAAGGTGGAGTAGAAAGAACCGCAATTGAGGTTGCTTCAGGAGATTATCTTGTAATTCAGGACGCAGACTTAGAATACAACCCTATAGAAATAAAGAAACTACTTGATCACGTAGATAATACTGGGGCTCATGTTGTGTTCGGCTCAAGAAATTTAGATGGTGCTTGGAAAAGAGCTTATAATGGGTTTTTTTATATAAGTATAGGAGTTTGGTTTAGCACAAAGGTGATTAATGTTTTATACGGATTAAAGCTTACTGATGCGTGGACGTGCTATAAACTTTTCTCTAAAGAAGTTTCAAAAAAAGCTAAGTTTATTGGAAATGGTTTTGAGGCAGACTATATATTTATCGGAGAAGTTGCGGTGTCTGGTTATGACATAGATGAGGTACTCATTTCTCATGAACCCAGAACCGTTGAGGAAGGAAAAAAAATTAGATATGCAGACGGACTTAAGTCGTTACATCTTATTATTAAACACAGGCTCTCAAACCTTAACAAAAAGAAAAGAGTTTTAGATGAGAAGGGGAAGAAAAGACAAAGAAAAGTAATGGAAGCTGTGGTCTGCCCTGAGTGCTATGGTCAACTAAAAGAAAGTGGGGAAAGTCTTACGTGCGAAATTCATGGTAAGTATGGAAAGTCGCCACAAGGTGTACCTCTTCTTGTGGACAATGGTGTTTATTTGGAACACGAGCAGGAACACCTTACTGGTATTAATTGGCTAAAATCTTTTTTCAAACAATTTCCTAGATTTTATTATTATTTTATATGGGGCGTTTTTTGTCCCGTGTTAAGGGTCTTTAATGGACCAAAGAAAATCTTTTCTTTTTTGGATAGAGAATCACTTATTCTTGATATTGGGTCTGGTCCACAAAGAGTAGATGACGATATTATAAGTTTGGATATATTTCCGTTTCAGGGTGTAGATATTGCAGCTGACGCCACCAACCTTCCGTTTAAGGACTCTAGTATAGATGGGTTAATAAACGAGTCGATATTAGAGCATGTTGAGAAGCCCCAAAAAGTAACAGCTGAAATGATGAGGGTTGTGAAGCCTGGGGGTTATATTTATACTAGCGTGCCTTTTATACACCCATTTCATGCTTCTCCTGATGATTATAATAGGTGGACAACAAGTGGGCTGAGGGCTTTGTTTAAAGATATGGATGAAGTTGAGATGGGTGTAAGGTCTGGTCCTTGGAGTGCTTTTTTGATTTTTATGGCATATTGGTTAGGCTCTATATTTTCTTTTGGGAGTCGTAAAAAAGCTCCCTTTATAGCACATATGTTTATGTTAATATTGGGTCCTCTAAAGGTGCTTGATTATGTCTTTGCACTAATACCTGGGGCTGATGTGGTTAGCGCTCACGTATATATTATTGTAAAGAAACCAACGTCTTAAGTATGGAAAAACTAAGTGGTAAAAAAATAGTGGTTACGGGTGGCGCCGGTTTTATTGGTTCCAACCTTGTTTTTAAATTACTTGATTTGGGGGCTGACGTTATCGTTGTTGATGACCTTAGTACGGGCAGGTTGAGTAACATAGAATCAGTTTTAGATAAGATTAATTTTATAGAAGGAAGCATTACCAACATAGAGACTTTGAGTAAAGCATTTGATGGCGCAGATTATGTTCTTCATCAAGCTGCTATACCATCTGTACCTAGAAGCATTGAGAATCCAATACCTTCCCATGATGTAAATATTAATGGAACCTTTAATGTATTCTCAGCCGCCAAAGACGCAGGTGTAAAAAGGGTTTTATATGCAGGGTCTAGCTCAACATATGGTAATCCCAAGACCATGCCAGTAAATGAAGATATGTTGCTCAACCCTCTTTCTCCTTATGCTGTACAAAAGGCAACCGTTGAACTTTATGCAAAAGTTTTTAAACAACTCTACGGTCTTGATGTTGTTGGTCTAAAGTATTTTAATGTTTTTGGTCCAAATCAAGATCCAAGCTCAGAATACTCTGCTGTAATTCCTCGATTTATTAAATTAGTTGCTCGTGACAATAGACCTACTATATTTGGTGACGGTAGCACCACAAGAGATTTTACATACGTAGACAATGTTGTTCACGCTAATATTCAGGCATTATTAACGGACAAGATTGAGCATGACGTAATAAACGTATCGACAGGAAGTCCTACATCCCTTAATCACTTAGTTGAATCTATAAACAGTATTCTGGGGAAAAAGATTTTACCTGTATATGAAGATTTTAGAGATGGAGACATAAAACACTCTCACGCTGAAATTACAAAAGCAAAAGAATCCCTTGGGTATGAGCCAATTGTTCATTTTGACGAAGGTATTGAGCTTACAATTAAGCATATTTTAGAAAAAGAATTTTAATCCAAATACACCGAGAAGCTTGCGTGTGTTATAGTTTTATTTATGAAATTAGAGAAATACCTAAAATGGTTTATTTACGCAGGGTTGTTTGCTCTACTACTAACGCCTTTTATTGTTACAAAAGACATGTTTTTTCCATTTATAACAGGAAAAAACTTTTTCTTTAGAATTGTAATAATGCTTATAGTGGGAGCGTGGGCTCTTCTTGCGGTAAAAAATAGGGAATATAGACCAAAAAAATCTTTTATACTCTGGGCTTTTGTTGCATTTGTGGTATCTCTTGCAGTCTCAAACGCTCTAAGTCCCAATCCACTTAAGAGTTTTTGGAGCAACTTTGAGCGAATGGAAGGTTGGGTAACATTACTACATCTACTCGGTCTTTTTGTTGTCACGTCTAGTGTATTTAACACAGAAAAGCTCTGGAATAGGTTCTTAAACACCTCTGTTGTGTTGAGCATGATAATGGCGGGATATTCTTTCTTGCAGATGGCAGGAAAAATCACAATAAACCAAGGAGGTGTGAGAATAGATGGAACTTTTGGTAATGCGACATATTTAGCCGTGTATATGTTGTTTCACTTTTTCATAACCGCATTTCTTCTATTTAATAGGATTCGAGAAAGACAATCTTATAAAAAGAAAGGTTTAGATTGGATTGGTTGGGTTTATATGACAGTTATGTTTGTGCAGGCTGTTATTCTCTACAACACAGCCACAAGAGGTGCCATACTTGGCCTTCTCGGTGGAGTATTGGTGGTGTTGTTTCTAACCGCAGTATTTGGCAAGGAAAATAAAAAGCAAAGAAAATACTCTTTTATTAGCCTAATGCTTGTTTTTCTTCTAGTGGGCTCTTTCTTCCTAGTAAAGAACACTAAATTTGTTGGAGAGAGCTTAACCTTGAGCAGGCTTGCAAGCATTTCCCTAACAGAGAAAACAACCCAGTCTCGTTTCATAATATGGGGTATGGCCATTGAAGGATTCAAGGAAAAGCCTATATTTGGGTGGGGGCAGGAAAGTTTCAACTATGTTTTTAATAAAAACTATGACCCACGGATGTACAGTCAAGAACAATGGTTTGATAGGTCACACAATATAATATTTGACTGGCTTATTGCAGGCGGAGCTCTCGGACTACTTCTCTATTTGTCTCTTTTTGGCACCGCCATATATTATGTGTGGAGAAAAAGAGAATACGATTTTAGTGTGGTAGAAAAATCAATATTCACCGGTTTATTGGCTGGCTACTTGGTACATACTTTTTTTGTGTTTGATAATGTTGTGAGTTATATGATGTTTGTTTTTGTGCTTGCTCTTATACACCAGAGAACTTTAAAAGAAGAAGAGGTGCAAGTTGTTCAAGACACAGACAGCGCAATATATAAAATTGTTTTACCAACGCTTATTGTTGTTGCTACTTTTTCTTCACTTTATTTTTTTAACACAAACGGAATTAAGACAGCAAGAACTCTTCTGGATGGTTTGAGAGAAGTTTCTAGTCAGAATTTTGATGAGGGATTACGATTAATGCAGGAAGCTGCTATGAATAAAGAATATGGA
>JBFIIZ010000047.1:0-4945 GCA_041601015.1 Minisyncoccia bacterium
AAGAGAGCTTTATTGGGGTTCATTCTCAAGAACAATAACTCTTCCTGCTGAGATAGAGACTGAAGAGGCCGAAGCAGTTGAGCATCACGGATTATTGATAATAAAGATGCCTAAAATAGACAGAGAGAAAAAGATGAAAATAAAGATAAAGTCTAAGTAAACTAAAAACCGCCCACATACCAGGGGCGGTTTTTGTTTTTGTATGATATATTATCGCTTATTGCTCCCATAGTTAAATGGATATAACAAATCCGTCCTAAGGATTAGTTCTGGGTTCGATTCCTGGTGGGAGCACAGGGTGCGAGTAAAGCAAGCAAATCTCTTTGCTTGCTTAAGGAATCGAAAAGGTTCTTCCTTATCAATTTACACTTGTGGAAATTGATGGAAAACCTATACTGCTCCTGTAAGGAGAGATATTCTGGTGGGAGCACAGGGTTATTTATTTTTATGCTCATTTTGTTATACTAGCCTCAGTATGGACCCAGAAATAGACAAAGCACTTTCCGAGCAAATGGAGCTTATTGAGGAAAATAATAGACTTATAAAGAAGATTCATAAGTCTATTGTGATGGGTCGTTTTATTTCAATATTATACTGGGTTGTGATAATAGGATCAGCGCTTGGTGCTTATTATTTCCTTCAACCCTACGTAGATGTTGTTTTGAAGGCATATGAAAACATAAAAGAGGGTTTTGGGGCAGCTCAAGATCTTAGTAGCTCTATTACAGAATTTGGTAGTGTGGAATCAATAGTAGAAGGATTAGGCAACTAAAAAATGCCGCGGTAGCTCAGTGGTAGAGCACTGGTCTGAAGAACCAGGTGTCGAGTGTTCGATTCACTCTCGCGGCACATTAAATACTTTGACCCGGATGCGTAGCATTCGGGTTTTAGTATTTTACTGTTGCGGTGTGAATCGAAAGACGGAGCCGGTATACAAGACGAGCGAAGCAAGTGCTTGTCGGCGAGTCCGGGGAGGAAGTTTTTAGCGAACTTGTGAGCTTAGAAACTTGACCCCGATTCACTCTCGCGGCACATTAAATACTTACATAAAACAAAAAACCGCCATAGGCGGTTTTTTGGTTGTTTCTTAAAGACCCAGAAGCTCTGTAAGTTTGCCTTGATCAAATCCAACCATTAGCTGATCCCCTACTGCCACAACAGGTACCCCCATTTGTCCTGTTTTTTCTATCATCTCCCTTCTTTTGTCTGCGTCCACAGACACATCATAATCTGTATAATCTACCTCTTTATCATTAAGGAAATCCTTAACCATAATGCAATAATGACATGTGGGTGTTGAATATATTTCTACTTTTTTATCCATAAAATCATACTTAAACTTGTAAATAAGTTTGTACATTATATCACTAAAACATAGACTTGATACGCTCCCAGAGGGATTTGGTGTTTTTGTTCTTCCTGCCTCCTTCCATCTCTTCTGGCTCTATAATCATAATCACGCTTTCACCTTCTTTAACAACATTAAATTTATCTCTAATCTCTGCTTCAACACCTTTTGGTGTTGCTAAAGAAGAAAGATTGTCTTCCAAAAGCTCCCCTCTATCAACTAATTTATCCAACTCAACTTGGGCAATCTCTAAGTTCTCTTGGGTACTTTGCGCCTTTTCATAAACACTAATTACTGCCCTACTCAAAATAATAGTTAATACAATCAATAAAAACACCGTTGGTCTTGAGTAGAGCATCCTTTCATATTTCTTTTTCCGTAAAACTGTGACCATTTAAATATCTATAATATAAGGTATTATATATTTTATAACCTAATAGTATTAATACAGAATACATCAATGTTTGATAAAAAGCGCAAGAAAATAGTAACTTATATAGGGTACATCATCGTAGTATTCATAATCATAAGCATGGTTATGTTGTATATGCCTATATTTCTACAAGGCTAGTCTGAGTCCTTCATCATCTTTAGAAACACTTCCTGTGGGATATGAGCTTTTGCTCTTGCCTGCATCTTCTTTTTACCTTTCTTTTGCTTTTCTCTTAATTTCATTTTTCTTGTTATATCACCGCCGTAGAGATACCCAGCAACATCTTTTTGCATCGCAGACAGTGTTTTTGAAGAAAGAATTCTTCCAAGTGCTTGTGCTTGTATTTTTGTTTTGAAAAGTTGCCTTGGTAGCAGTTCATACAACCTACCAACAATACGTTTTGCCTCTTCTTCTACCCTTCTTCTGGAAACCACCCGTGAAAAGGCGGGAATAATTTCTTCTGCAACCAAAACTTCAAGCAAAACAACGTCGGCAGGAAGCATCTCTTCTCCTATCTCATACGAGATAGAGGCGTAACCAGAAGAAACCCTTTTTACATCATCAAAAAAATTACGCATTAGTTCTCTAAGTGGCATGTTGATAGTAAAGGTTGTTCTACCATCACCAAACACCTCAGTGTCGACAACGGCACCTTCGTGATCAAAAAGAATCTGCATTAACCCGTCTATGTAAGAAAATGGTGTAATCAACCTAAGGTCAACCCACTGTTCTTTTATTTCTGTAATCTCTGAATAGTGTGGAAATAATGCAGGCGAATATATTGGCTTAGTTGAGCCTTTTTTATCCGTCACAGTATAGGTGATACTCGGCGTAGTAACAACAAGCTCAAGCTTGAACTCCCTCCTAAGTCTCTCAGAAATTATTTCCAAATGAAGCATCCCCAAAAACCCACACCTAAAACCTCTACCCAAAACACCACTAGATTCCTCCTCATATGAGAGTGATGAGTCAGAAAGATTAAGTCTCTCAAGAGATTGTCTTAATAGAGTAAAATCATCTTGGCTCTCAGGATAAATACTTGCCCATATAACAGGTCGTGGATTCTGGTATCCATCAAGGGCTTTAGTGTCACTTCCGTTCTTGATAATAGTGTCTCCAACTCTAGCAACGCCTGGTTCTTTTATACCAGTGACTATATACCCTATCTCTCCTTCTCCAAGCTCATCAACCGGAGTTTCATCAGGCCTAAAAACCCCCACTTCGTTTACACCAAATTGTTTCCCTGCTATCGAAAAAGAAAGAGAATCGTTCTTTTTTATAGATCCTCCAATTACACGAACATAAACAACAATACCTTTGTGGTTTGAGTATTGAAAATCAAACACAAGAGCCTTGAGTTCTTTGTCTTCCAATATCGGAGACTTTACTTCTGTTACTATTTTATCTAAAAGCTCTTTTACACCCTCTCCTGTTTTACCTGATGTCAGCATTATTTCGTCATGACTACAGCCTAGGATTTGCACAACTTCATCCTTTATTTCATCTACTCTGGCTATAGGAGAATCAACCTTAGAAAGCACTGGTATTATCTTAAGGCCGAGCTCTCTTGCCATATTTAGTGTTGTCAAAGTTTGCGCCTGCACCCCCTGTGTTGCGTCTACTAAGAGTATAGTACCCTCGACGGCCCTAAGGGCTCTTGAAACTTCATATGAAAAATCTATGTGACCGGGAGTATCTATTAGATTTAAAATATAATCC
This sequence comes from Minisyncoccia bacterium, assembly GCA_041601015.1. Taxonomy (GTDB): domain Bacteria; phylum Patescibacteriota; class Minisyncoccia; order Phycocordibacterales; family PCTT01; genus 21-14-all-36-13. Next base: position 3,501 of record JBFIIZ010000047.1, read on the forward strand.
TCGCCGTCAACTTTATGGTTCATTGTCACCGGTGTCATTTTGATCGTAATACCTCTTTCGCGCTCAAGATCCATACGATCAAGAACCTGGTCTTGCATCTTTCTTTTTTCTATTGTCCCAGTAACTTCAAGCATGCGGTCAGCCAAAGTGGACTTACCGTGATCAATGTGGGCTATAATGCTGAAATTTCTTATGTTTTTAGCCATATTTAAAACATCTTACCAGATAGGTAATTTTATGCCACAAACCTCTATAGTTCGTCTTTTTCAGGTAGTGTAATCTCTGCTTTTGAAAGCTTCGTTCTTATTGTAGGAATAATGTCTTTTATTTCCTCATTTCCAAGCAAAACAAGCACTGCAATACCGCTTATAAGACCCAAAATACCAGCAGAGAATCCTTGTAAAAATACACCAATAAGAGTTTTCAGTTCGAATACATTATCAAATACATCTAGAAACTTGAACGCAACGAAGCCAGATATAAGAGATGTATATATAGTATGTTTGGTTGTTATAAATATTTTTCTTGAAAACTTCCCAAAATCGAATCTAAAAAACAAAAACAACAGCATAAGGTTTATAAACATACCCAATGTATAAGCAAGAGGTAGGACTAAAACATCAGTACCAGGAAGACCGCCTACATCAAGTAATTCTTCAAAAAACAAAACAAGAACTCCTGACTTCAAAAAAGTAGCGTGTAAGAAGAAAGTTGATGCAACAACAAATATTCCTGAAAAAAGCCCCACCGCAAGAGGTCTTAGAGTTTTTCCTGCCGCATAATAACCACGAATCAAAAGAAGCAACAATGCTTGAGCAAAAACAGACACCACAAACACCGCCAAAGCAGCTGCTGTTAGTCTTGTGTCTATCCAGTCAAAAGCACCCGTACCAAGTACTGTTCTAACGATTTGTGCACGAAGAACAATAAACATCGTCAGCGCTGGAAGAGACCAAAATATTATGTGTTTAGCTGCGACCTCTATTCTTGAAAGGAATTCTTCTTTCTTACCTTCTGTAAACAACTTAGACAACATAGGAAAAGCTGCAAGCGAGTAGCTAACACCCACAATAGCAAGGGGTACAGACTGTAAATTAAAAGACAGATTAAAAATAGAGATTGAGCCCTCTTTCAAAACAGAAGCAAAACCGAGTAAGAAAACTATTACTATATTTCCTATAGATAAAGTGAACGCTCTTGGTAATGAGGTAAATACAACACTTTTTATTTCCTCCCAGTTTATATCAAGCGAAAACCTAGGAAGAAACCCTTTTTTAACAACGACTGGTACCTGTATACCAAAATGCATAATAGCGCCCAAAATAACCCCAACACCAAGCCCTTTTAGGCCAAATAGAGGGTATAAAAGAGATATTCCTATTATGATTCCTAGGTTATATAAAATCGGCGAAAGCGCGTAGACTAAGAAACGGCGGTGGACCTGA
>JBFIIZ010000048.1:0-4942 GCA_041601015.1 Minisyncoccia bacterium
TATCTGACCTGTATTACCAGCGGCTGTTATGTATAAATAACCAGCCCATGCAAACAATATAGGCGCAACCACTATGGCAATTCTAATGAGAAAATCAATTAGATTATTTATAAGCCTCATAAAAGCAGTAAAGTCACATGGCGACTCTAGTGTGCCATCACATGGAATCAAACCCTCATCAGAAGAGCCCCCCGCAGGCTGTGCAAACATTAAAACGGGCATAAACATCATTATTATTAAAAAGATTATCGTAAAATATTTCATATATTTATTTCTCTAAAATTTGATCTAAAGACTTACTTGCTCTTGTGATAGCAGAGCTTATTCTAAGTCTACCAGATGTAACATCCTCTATCATTGCCTCAAATATCTTACCTGTCGCTACCTTGTCTGGGTCAAGCCATGAGCGGGAAATAAGGGCTGAGTTATAAAACACACTTAAATACGCATCGGTAGGAGACTCCCTGAGAAGACCTCTTGATACAGGAGGAAGACCCGTGCTTTCAATCATATACTGAAGAGCCTTATCTGATGATAATTTACCTATTGCGGTTATGGTTGCTCCTATGTTTTTTGAGCTTTTCATTACAGTAAATGCGAAGAAGTGGGCATTTGTTATCTCTGTGCTCGTGTCTCTGATTTGTGGAAACAGTGCTACGTCAAAATCTAGATTAGGGTTTGTTTTTCTTATAGAAAATACTTCATTAGCAAAGCCAAAATAAATACCCAAATCACCGGAAATGAATGCATCTCGCGAATTTGGCATTGATCTATTCCATGAATAAACAGATTTTACGGGATCAGCAAACTCGGTGTAAAACCTTAATGCAGTTTCTGCTGGAGCAAGTTCACTGTTAAACTTAATCTCTAATACATTAGTAGGCTCCCCTTCTATCCTTTGCACTATAGGAGTTCCAGCTTGCATTAAAATAGCTGAAATAATATCTTTTGCATTTGTTATATTTGAAAACTCGCCCAAAGCAACAGATGGTCTTAGTATGTTCCCTGAAAAATCCGCATCTGTGATTTTGGGTACTATTTGTGATAGTTCGTCCCAGTATTTTGGAGGCTCAACAACACGCGCATTTCCAAAAATAGACCTGTTCCAATACATCACCATTGGGTCTACAGTAAACGGCACGCCCACAACACCATCGTCTTTTAAGAATATTTCAGCACCACCAACAAACCTGTCCTTAAATGACCTTTCAGAAAAACTCTCATATGGAATAGTAAATATTTTTGCTTCGTGTCGAAGAATACTATCGTCTCTCAGTATAATAGCGTCTGGTCCAACTCCTTCCGCAAGAGCTTCCACTAAAGTAGCATCAAAAACAGCTTCTTCCACTTCTTTGTAGGTAACTTGAACAGGGTCATTTACTTCAAAATTATCTGCTATAAGATTTTGTATTACAGGCTGTTCATATGTACCCCATATCTCAACACTATATTCGTCAGCAGAAGAACCCTTTTGAACCGCAAACATTATTACCCCAATCACAGCAAAAGCTCCAAAAATTATTACGGTTATAAGCTGAAATGTATTTGTTTTCTTCGCCATTTTATTGCGTCTATTGTTTGAAAGCTACGAAACCGTAGTGGTGTGCGCCAGCTAGTATACTGCGCCCCATATTAAAACCTCTGTCCTCAAACATTTTTCTAACTTCATGTTCAGGAATAATGTCCTTTTCTTGTGGACCAAGCCCACCAAATGAGTCGCTCCAGTCTATTACAAGTACTCTACCTCCAGATTTTAGTACTCGCTTAACCTCATCCAAAACAACCTCTTGGTCTTCTACTTGAAATAAAATATTTGAAAGTATCACCGCATCAACACTACTATCTCTAAGAGTGCTACCTCCAGGTTTTTCTAAGTCACCCCAAGCTAACTCTACATTAGAAAGCTCCTGTGCTCTGGCTGTTTGCTGGATTCGAGAAAGAAGTTCTTTTTGCACATCCACAGCATACACCTTTCCCTCTCTTCCAACCTCTTGTGCTGCATTAATAGTATAAAAACCAGAACCCGCACCAAAATCAGCCACTGTCATTCCTGGTTCTAGTTCCAGTTGTCTTATGTTTTTCTCCGGGTCTGAAAAGCTCATATATTACACCCTCTATATGTATATAATACAGTAAAAATATCCCTTTGATATTGTGTTTGTGTGGACATGTGCCTTTCTAGACACATATAAGAGAAGCTATTGAGTCACCCGCTCTTAATTTCATTATTCTAACCCCTTGAGTCTGTCTACCCAGAGTTGGCACCTCTTTTGCATCAAGTCTGATCACCTGGCTCTTCTTAGACATTGCTACAAGCTCCTGATCATCAGCAACAACAAGCTTTGCCGACATCAACTTACCTGTTTTTGTTGTTATTTTACCTGTTTTAATACCCGAACCTCCTCTGTTTTGAGTTTTGTATTCTTTTAGCTGTGTTCTTTTACCAAATCCGTTTTCACTAATTACAAATAGTGAGCTGTCGCCTTCTCCTTTATTTATAACAATACCTGCGATAACAGTATCTTTGCCAGAAAGCTTAATAGCCCTTACTCCAGCAGCCGTTCTCCCCATCTCCCTAACATCAGATGCTTTAAATCTTATAGATTGTGCGCCAGAGGTAACTACCATTATTTCAGCGCCTTTTTCTACAAATGAAGCTGAAACAAGTTTATCTCCTGTATTAAGTTTTATTGCAATAAGCCCACTTCTTCTAACATCGTGGAAACTGTCTGCATCTACTTTCTTAGTAACGCCGTCTTTTGTAACCATGAGCATAGAGAAATCTCCCTTTTTAACGTCTTTTTTCATAGGAACAATAGATGTAACCTCTTCGTCAGGGTCAAGAGACAAGAAGTTGACGATAGATTTACCTTTTGTAGCTCTTCTGCCTTCTGGAATATCATACATTTTCAATCTGTACACCTTTCCTTTACTAGTGAAGAACAATAAATCACTGTGCAGGGTCGTGGTAATGAGTGAAGTCACAAAGTCTTCTTCTTTTGTATCTAAATCAACCACACCGACCCCACCTCTTCTTTGTTTCTTATACTCATTTGGATTCGTTCTCTTTATATAACCACCAGAAGTAAACACAACTACTCCATCCTCGTCTGGTATCAAATCTTCTTCGCTAATGTCTTTTGTTTTGCTCGCCACTATACGAGTTCTTCTTTCATCAGAGTGTTTATCTTTCATCTCTTGTAGTTCATTTTTTACTACATTTCTTATTTTGGTAGAGCTTGCAAGTAATGCTTTCAACTCTGATATAAGTTTTTGTATTTCCTTTAGCTCCTCTTCAATTTTCTTTCTTTCAAGACCTGCGAGTTTCTGTAGTCTCATTTCCAAAATAGCAATAGCCTGTCTATCTGAGAATTTGAATTTTTTTATCAAATTTGCCTTTGCTTCTAATACGTCTTTTGAGGCTTTAATTAGCTTTATTATGGCATCTATATGATCGAGAGCCTTCTTCAAACCAAGTAATATGTGCTCCCTTGATTCTGCTTTATTTAAATCAAATTTTGCTCTCCTGGTCACAACTTCTACTCTGTGACTCACAAATTCTTCGAGAATTGACTTGAGTGATAGTGTTTGAGGAATACCATCCACAAGCGCAACCATGTTTAGGTGGAATTTCTCCTCAAGCTGTGTGTGTTTGTATATATAATTCAAAACCTTATTTGGGTGCCCCCCAGTTTTAAGATCAATAGCAATACGAATGTCTGACGTGGATTCGTCTCTTATATCTTTTATTCCATCTAGTTTTTTAGTTTTTACAAGCTCAGCAATTTTAACTATTAGGTTTGCCTTGTTGACCCTGTATGGAAGAGACTTTATTATAATTTGAAATTGACCTGCTTTTGGCTCAACTATCTCCGCTTCTCCCCGCACCAAAACACCGCCACGTCCACTCGCATAAGCATGTTGAATATCTTTTTTGCCATAAGCCACGGCTCCTGTTGGAAAATCTGGACCCTTAACAAAACCAAGCAAGTCTTCTGTTGTCGCGCTTTTGTTTTCAATCAAATGTATTGTTGCATCTACAACCTCCCCAAGATTGTGTGGTGGAATATTGGTCGCCATACCAACAGCAATACCCAGTGTTCCGTTCAGAAGAAGGTTTGGAACCAAAGCGGGTAACACTATTGGCTCTTTTTTTGTTCCGTCATAGTTATCTCTAAAATCAACAGTGTCCTTGTTCAAATCAAGAAGAAGGTCGCCAGAAAGCTTAGACATCTTCGCTTCTGTGTACCTGTATGCTGCGGCAGAGTCGCCGTCTATAGAACCAAAGTTTCCTTGTCCTATTACGAGCGGGTATCTAAAAGAAAAGTCTTGTGCCATTTTAACCATGGCATCATAAGCCGCCACATCTCCGTGTGGGTGATAGCTACCTAAAACATGACCTATTACAGTAGCCGACTTACGAAACTTCGCGCTAGAAGAAAGCCCCATCTCATTCATCGAGTAAAGTATCCTTCTATGGACTGGTTTTAGACCATCTCGTACATCTGGAAGAGCTCTAGCTGTAATAACAGACATGGCGTAATCCAGATATGCTTCTTTCATTTCAGAAGTAATACCGCGACTAATAATCCCAGAGACTCTTTTGTCCTTTTTTTCTTCTGTTTTTTCGTTTTGGTCCTTTTTCTTAGCCATATTTGTAGAAATATTATATCATAAAAACAATCAAAAACCACCTATTTTTAAGAGTCAAATATATAGAATATTACTCTAAATTTTCTTCTGCTTGGTAATTAACTCGCCCAAACACACTCAGAATTCCGCTCATACTATCTGAAAAACCCTCTTTTAATCTGAGAAAATCGTCGCCAAAAGTGGTGAATGGTGATGCTGTTTGAACTTTATTATCTTCCTCAGCGTTTTCTGCAAAAGAATTTATATTGAAATCAGATACAGAAATCCATACACCCACAATAAGCAAGAA
>JBFIIZ010000049.1:0-4904 GCA_041601015.1 Minisyncoccia bacterium
TGTGTTTCTGTGGAGATAGACATAGATATGCTTTCTAGTGAGGCTTTTAAAAAATTTTTGAGAAAAGAAACAAAAAGAATGCCTCCCGTGCCGGGCGCTATATCGGAGATTTTTGGGAGGAATGGTGTTGATATAAAAGATAAGAAAGTGGTTATAGTGGGTAAGGGTAAGCTTGTAGGTAAGCCCGTGTTTTTATGGCTAATGTCTAGAGGTATGATGCCTGTGATAATCGATGAAAGAGATGATTTATGCCTAAGTATAAAAGACGCTGACATTATTATTTCTGGGGCCGGTTCGCCTCATTTAATAAAAAAAGACATGGTTAAAGAAGGTGTTGTTTTGATAGATGTTGGGACATCAAGCGATAAAGGTGTGCTGAGAGGTGATATAGACCCAGAATGTGTTCAGGTTGCGTCTTTGTTCTCTGCCGCACCTGGTGGCGTTGGACCAATAACGGTTGCTAAGTTGTTTGAGAATATGGCGCTTGAATAAAACAAGAATAATTTGATTTATGACGAGAAATAGCTATACTAAACCCCGATCTAGTCTTTGGAAGACTAAGAGAGGTATATGAAAATTAAAGTAATAGCAGTAATAATATTAGTCGTCGGTCTTGTGGCTGGCTTCTTTGTATATTCTACTGAACAAGAAGCAGACTCTAGGTTTGCTTTTAAGTTTGGCTTAGACCTCTCAGGCGGGACACACTTAGTATATAGAGCAGACACAGAAAGCCTTGGAGACGTTAATATAAATGATGCAATGGGAGCTCTTCGAGACGCTATAGAAAGGAGGGTGAATGTGTTTGGTGTTTCAGAGCCTATAGTACAAGTTGAGAGCGGAGGCTTTTCTGGAGAAGATAGGTTAATTGTAGAACTTCCAGGTGTTACGGATGTCGATGAGGCAACCGATTTAATCGGAAGAACACCTCTTCTAGAGTTTAAGTTGATGAAAGAAAATAACTCTTTTTTTAATGACACAGAGGCAACACAAGAGGAATTTTTAGATACAGGTCTTACAGGAAGATTGCTTGATAGGGCGCAACTTTCTTTTGGGACAGGGGGTGTTGGAGGTGTTGGCTCGAATGAACCATTGGTTTTAATTGAATTCAATAAAGAGGGTTCAGATTTATTTGCTCAAATTACAAAAGACAATGTTGGCCAGGTGTTAGCTATATTTTTAGACGGACAAGTACTCTCACTTCCAGTAATACAACAAGAAATTGTAGGAGGTAATGCGCAAATAACAGGAGACTTTACTCCGGAAGAAGCAAGGACTTTGGTTAGAGACTTAAACCTGGGCGCACTTCCTGTTCCGATTGAACTTATATCATCACAATCTATAGGCGCATCATTGGGACATGATGCACTTGAGTCTGGAGTGAATGCAGCTCTCTATGGTCTTTTGATTTTGGGATTGTTTTTGATTTTTTGGTACAGACTGCCTGGTTTTATAGCGGTTCTATCTCTTGGAATATATCTCGTTATCATGCTCTCACTCTTTAAACTGATACCTGTTGTTCTAACTGCCGCTGGTATAGCCGGATTCATATTATCTATAGGTATGGCAGTAGACGCTAATGTTTTGATATTTGAGAGAATGAAAGAGGAGCTTCGTGGTGGTAGGGAAGATTTAGAGGACGCAACGAAAATAGGTTTTTCTCGCGCTTGGCTTTCTATACGAGATAGCAATATATCAAGCTTTATAACCGCGATTATCTTATTCTGGTTCGGAACTTCATTAGTGAAAGGGTTTGCTCTGACCTTTGGGTTGGGTGTATTGATAAGCATGATAAGCGCGATTGCTGTTTCTCGAACATTTCTTCTTGCGGTTGGAGATGGTGAATACACAGGTATTAAAAAGTTTTTATTTGGCACGGGACTAAAGAATAATACAGAATAATTATGTTTGTTATAAAAAATAAAAAAATATTTTTAACTATATCCGCTATTCTGGTAGTGCTGTCTGTTTTTTCAATAACATACTTTGGTTTGAATTTTGGAATTGATTTTGAAGGAGGTTCCATACTTGAGGTGACTTATCCAGCAGGGGTGCCAACCAACGATGTGTTGCACGAAAAATTAGATGGAATTTCTCTTGGTGATTTTTCTCTGCGAGCAGCAGGAGAAAACGGATATATTGTACGAACTAGGTTTCTAGAAGAAAATGAACACAAAACACTTCTTGGTCTAATGACTATAGGGGGACAATACCAACTACAGGAAGAAAGGTTTAACTCAATAGGTCCTACAATAGGAGATGAACTTAAACAAAAAGCCTATATAGCTATTATTGTTGTTATTCTTGCCATCATTTTCTTTATTGCATTTGCATTTAGAAAAGTTTCTGTTCCCGTGTCTTCTTGGAAATATGGAATCGTTGCTATTGTGGCTTTAATACATGACATAATGATTCCAACCGGAATATTTGCTTTTCTTGGGAATGCGGCTGGAGCTGAGGTGGATATCTTGTTTGTTATGGCACTTCTCGCCATACTTGGTTTCTCAGTTAATGACACGATTGTTGTTTTTGATAGGGTTCGTGAAAACTTAAGGATAGACCAAGACACGAAGGGGAGAGAGCCTTTCCCTGAGATTGTTGGTAGGAGTTTGAATCAAACTTATGCAAGATCTCTTAATACATCACTTACAACACTGTTGGTGCTTCTGGCTTTGTATTTCTTTGGAGGCGCTTCCACACAATATTTTGCATTAACTCTTGTTATCGGGGTTATTGTGGGTACGTATTCATCAATTTTCTTAGCATCACCGCTTTTGGTGATTTTAGGACAAGGTAAGGATAAGAAAAAGAAGGCTAAATAGAAGAAATTTGCTTCTTATTGACTAATTTGCACTCTAGGAGTAATATGTACGCATTGATAGCCCTTCGGGGCTTTTTTAAGACCTCCTGCCTGGTTAAGGCTACGCAGGATTCATGAAAAATATGAACAAACTTATAGAATATCTAAAATCAGTAAAAGCAGAAATGAAGCACGTTAGCTGGCCTACCAGAAGTCAGTCTCTTTGGTTTACTGTTATTGTGATTATCCTATCTATTGCTACAGCTTATTATCTGGGTGCATTTGACTGGGTTTTTACTGGGATACTAGAGTTTGTGGTTTAATAATTTTATATGGCAAAACAACAAGCAACAGGAGAAAGAAGTTGGTATGCAATTCATACATACGCTGGATATGAAAATGCCGTTGTGCGAAATCTTAAGCACCGCATTGAGTCTTTGGGTATGGAGGATAAGATTTTTGACGTATTGGTACCAACAAAAAAGGTTGTAAAGGTAAAAAGAAACAAAAGGGTAGAAGAAGAAGAGAGGATATATCCAGGATATGTACTAGTAGATATGATAGTAACCGATGATTCTTGGTATGTTGTACGAAACACTCCTCGTGTTACTGGATTTGTTGGTTCAGGTATACACCCAGTACCATTAAATCAATCAGAAATAGATGAGCTATTTAGTAAGATGGAAGGAAGTACTATCGAGCACGATATTGACCTAAATAAAGATGACCCTGTTGTGATAGTTGACGGACCTTTCAAGGAACTAGAAGGGAAGGTTGGGGAAGTTGACAGAGGGCGAGGAAAGGTTAAAGTACTCGTGCCTATGTTTGGAAGAGAAACTCCCGTCGAGCTCGATTTCCTTCAGGTGAAGAAGCTATAAACTTAATTTAATCATGGCAAAAGAAATACTTAAAAAAATAAAATTACAAATACCAGCGGGCAAAGCAACACCCGCACCACCTCTTGGTCCTGCTTTAGGTCAGGCTGGTGTTCCTATTGGGGATTTTGTAAACAGATTTAATGACGCAACAAAAGAAATGATGGGCGACCTTATCCCTGTTGTGTTGTCAGTGTATGAGGATAGGAGTTTTGATTTTGTTTTGAAGACACCACCCGCGTCTAGTTTGATACTAAAAGCAATAGGTCAGAAAAAAGGGTCTGGAAAGAATGTAGTAAAGAAAATTGGCCCAATAACAAAAGCTCAAATAAAAGCTATTGCTGAGCAGAAAATGGAAGATCTCAACGCAAATGATGTGTCACAGGCGATGAAGATTATAGAAGGAACGGCGCGAAGTATGGGCGTAGAGGTGAAAGGTTAAATCTAAAATACAAAAAAAGGACGGCGTAAATGTCGCCCTTTTTGTTTTGGGTGTAAAATGCTTTTAAATAGCCCTTTTAAGTTAAGTGAGGTCAGGTATGGAAAAGCCAAAAGTTTTTTTGATGTTTGACAGAAGAACATCAAGAATGAAACATGATTCTTATGTTAAACATGCTATAGGTCTCTTTGAGAGAGCAAAAATTAATGTAATCAAATTTGGTTACAATTCTGTAGATACGTTTGACAGAGTTGAGATTGATGTGCTCGTATTGCTGATGTCTGCTCAAGGAGACTCTTTTGAGTTTATGTGTCGCGAGGCAATGAGGTGCGGTATACCGATTGTTGTGTGTGAACCAGACGATGGTCTTTATATTGACGGCATGTCTCAAGGCCTTGCGGAGATTCTTTCTGGTGAGAGCCTTGTAAAGACGTCTATAGAGAATCTTGTTCGCGATACAATATCTGTGATACCTCGTTTTTCTACCCCACAGAAAAAAATCTTTGACGATCATCAGATTGAATTTGCTTTTTCTTGATTTGTTTATTGATGCCCTCGAGACTTTGTCTCGGGGGCATTTGGTGTATACTGGCGGACGGATAAAACATTGGGGTGGGAAATGGACATAACAGCTTTGCTTGTTTATAACTCTAGCTTGCCGGACAATAAATCTTCCGAGGGAGTCGCAAGAACTTTAAAGAACAAGGGAATAGAGGTTATTAAGCAGGGTTCTGCGGTATCAACCATTCTTTCCGTGCCATTCGTTGATTTGGTTATCTTTATAATGAACGAA
>JBFIIZ010000050.1:0-4791 GCA_041601015.1 Minisyncoccia bacterium
ACTTCTGTTGTTTGTGTACTTGTTTCGATTGGAGTGTCTGATTTTTGCATAAACACACCAATAGCACCTATTATCATTAATATAACAATAATTACTATACCCACCATCGCGGAGTGACTCTCTTCTCTTTCTGTGTCTCTTTCCATTCTATAGATTATATACTCTGTGCTTTGATTATATAAGGGTTATCCACAACACTAAAAGAAAATTGAAACAATATTTCTTATAAAAGCCTTATGATAAACTTAAATCTTAAAGCTCTTTATATAAAAACGTGGAGGAAGTTATGGATATATTGTCTCTTTTAACCGGCTTTGTGATAGGTCCGAATACAGATTTAGAAAGCACTAGGTACAGAATCCTCGCTAGACTTCGTTCTATTCGTAGTGAATTCAGACGTAATGTATTGTACCCACACTATATTGTGGTAAACGAGGCGTATAAGGACTTATGTCGTTTAGCTAAATCTTTGGATGAAATTAGCCGTTCTAATTCATATGATCTAGAGGGGGTTGATCTCCATTCATTAGCTCTCATAAGACAAATGCCACAGTTTTCTAACATTGATCATGATCTTTTTTCTGACCTTGTTCTGTGGACAAGTGGTGAGGTTAAGTCGGTGCTAGATGAAGGGTATAGTTTATGTGAGTTTGTTGACGAGAACATGGACATGGAAAGTGTCGGCATCGTTCCTAATAGGATCAATGAAGGGTATTGGTTTGTTAGGTCCACAGCTGATAGGTTGTATCGTGTTTTTAGGTATAGTGTTGGTAGAGTTACTCTTGTTGGTGAAGACAAGATGTTCTCAATGTGCACTGGTCCTGTTGCAGATTTTCCAGCACACAGGGTTCCGGTTGGGATCAAAATGGAGCTAATTGAAAGGTTCCCAGAACTTCCTGTACCCGCTGTTTTTGTTTTTAACCCCAAGCTGGAGCTTCCTATTGACTCAACGGTAATACCGTCGGCCAAAAGAATGCTACTTCGCTATGTGGCCAAAAAAACTAACCGCCCGCCACTCCTTTGAGTGGTGGGCACTTTCATATATATTAAAATCATAATGGAAGAAGAAATATTACTTGTAGACAAGCCAAGGGGAATATCATCTTTTGATGTTATTCGCATGCTTAGGAAAAAATTAAATATAAGGAAAATAGGGCATGCTGGTACACTAGACCCGCTTGCTTCAGGTTTGATGATTGTCGGAGTAGAAAAAGGAACAAAGAAATTAAGTGAATATCTGAAACTTGATAAAGTTTATGAAGCTGAGATTTTGCTGGGCGTAAGTACAGACACGGGCGACATGGAGGGGAAGGTTTTGAAAGAAAAAAGGGCGGAGTTTTCAAAAGACCAGATAGAAAAAGTTATAAAGGGGATGATTGGTGAGATTAAATTACATGTTCCCATGTACTCTGCAATAAAAGTTGATGGCAAGAGGTTGTATAAATATGCGCGGGAGGGTAAAAAAGTGGACCTTCCGGTGAAAAATATGCATATTTATAGTTTTAAATTGAACAAAATCAAAAAGACAGAACTAGGCTTGATTTTATTTACTACAATAAAAGTATCTAGTGGAACATATATTCGCTCAATTGCAGAAGAGGTCGGCCGAAGACTCACTGTGCCATCAACTTTATTTAATCTTAGGCGTACAGAAATAGGGGACTTCCACGTTAATGACTCAATTGATATTACATAGTATAATTGTCTTACAAATTACTAGATAATTATTTTGTATGAAAAACAAACAACACTGTACAACAGGTTTTGTTGCTGTTCTTCTTATGGCAATAGGTGCTATCAACTGGGGTTTGGTTGGCGCTCTTGACTACAATCTTGTAGATTCTCTTCTAGGAGCAGGATCAACATTTGCAAAGATTGTATACATTGCAGTAGGTCTTTCTGGTCTATGGGGCTTAACGCTTCTTGCTGGAAAAGGGTGCTGTGGAGGAAAGTGCAAAGCAGAAAAGTAATTCAAAAATAGAAAAAACAGCAATCATTGAGATCGCTGTTTTTTGTCGCTTATAGAAAGCGGGGCTTTCATCAAGCTACTTTTATTTTTTAAACAATAGTCCGTGATAAGCAAGAGACCATGCAATAAACACAGTTACCCAGCTTATCCATGCGGGTACCAAATATGGGCCCACAAATAACTCCCACCCGTTTACTGATCTCCATAGATGAAGTAGTCCAGCTAAAGAGAACACAACAGCTGAAAGCTGAAAATATGAATTTTTACTCATGCAACAATTATAACAAAGGCGCAACCAAAAAATGAAGAAGTTTAGTGGATAATGTAAGTATTATTAGTAACTAAATTTACATATGGACATAGTATTTTTAATTGGAAGAATTCTTTTCGGAGGATATTTTCTTATGTCTGGTTTTCAACATTTCAAAAACCTTGGAAACATGACAGGTTATGCTCAATCAAAAAATGTTCCAGCTCCTAAAGTAGCTGTAGCGTTAACAGGACTTTTGTTGCTACTAGGAGGTGCAGGAGTTATTTTGGGTGTTTATACACAATATGCACTTATTGCACTTGCTGTGTTTTTAATAGTCGTAGGTTTTTGGATGCACGATTTCTGGAAAAAAAAAGACGAGAACATGAAGATCATGGAAATGCATCAAATGTTGAAAAACATAGCGCTTGCGGGCGCTGCGCTTATGGCTCTTATGATAGAGACATGGCCAATGTCTCTATAGCATAAAACTGAGGACATAGATAAAAGGAAAAACCGCAGACCCAAGGTCTGCGGTTTTTGGTTAATTTGGCGTTATGAAACGACCGTCAAGCAAATCAGGTTTCTCGGTAATGCCACTTGTTTGTATATCTTCTGATGCTGATATGACTATCAAGAAGTTTTTACGAAAAGCGACATTGCTAACATCATTCGGATCAACCCTTTTTTCTACTACAGACAGCATTCGCACTAACTCACCGAGTTTTTGTACATACAATATGTTCTGACTGAGCTCAAAAAGATCATCCTGTTCTAAACTATCTAGGCCATCGCCACTTGATATTTGGTAAATGAACCTCATTAGTGAGTAATGTTCTTTTCCAAAGATTGAATAAAGTCGTCTTGGCCAAATAGACATTCTACCAACAATCACATCTCCAGGTTGTAGATTAAAGTCAGGGCCTTCAAACTCTGAACCTTCCTCAAAGAACTCTTGGATTTTTTCTTCAAGCCACCAATCAAAATCCTCTGGCTGTTTAAACCATGGAGGTATTTGGAAAGTTTCCATATCAAGCCTCCTTACTTATGTTGAAAAAATAACCTTCTGTTTTTAATACTATTCTTTAGGGAAAGGAAGGTCAATGTGTATTGTTAAATTAAATAAAAACGCCGAACCCTGTAAGGGTTCGGCGTGTGGTTTATCGACTATCTCGCGCTTCTTGGAAGATCTCTTCCATAGCCCGAGAAATCAGCTCGTCTTTTGAAATCCCAAAAGTGGACTCAAACTCCTCTTCGGTGGTCACATAGCTTAGCGCTTCTTTTTGGGCTTCTGCCCCATGAAGTCCGATCTCAGAACCATTGGAGAAGGGGACAAAGAAGGATATTCCTTCTATTATCTCACCATCCTCAAATCGAATTTCTTCGAGCAGGCACTCTAGGAGGTCTGAACTCCCCGTAAGCCAAGGAGAGTTTTTAACTCTCTCTGTACTCGCAAAGGTGAAGATTGGCCCAGGACGAAACCACTGAGGGAGGTTGTCGACACTTAGGAGGCGATCTCCAAGTGCATTCATAATCTCCAGTCTTTTCTCGGCGACTTTAATGACAGATTTCTCGGCCAGTGCAGTCACCCCATTGTTTGAGCATTTGTAAAACACTCTACCTTCGAATCTTCGTTCCATTTTTTTTACCACCTCTGGTGGGTTTAATGAGGGAACACGATTAGAAGAGCTAGTTATGGTTAAAAGTCTTGCGACCCCCAAAACCAACTATTCGCAAACACTATATAACGCAAACACAAGATTGTCAAATACCATTATATGCAATGTACGCCCAGCTTTTGGCTGGGCGTGAGGGCTTAGTTTGACCTAGTGTTTCTCTGGAGTTTGAAATCCCTAACAAGAGTCTTCTGTGCATTGTACGGTGACATGTCCTCTTCTGGGGCCAAAACCATGATATAACCACTCCGTATGAAAACCTCATGATCTGACCGGGGTTCAATGTCAATATGATCTCTAATTTGAAGAACAACAAACTCTTCCAACGCGTCTATGAAAGTGGTGTCCTCATATCCATCCATAATACCATCAGACTCCATTTGAAAGAGTACCCAGATTTGTATTAAACGCAAATCCATCTTTTCGATGTATATATCACCTGGGAGTATTTCTGTATCTGGTTCATAAAGGAGCATTTCTCGCTCTCCTATGTTGTTTAGACGAAGCTCTAGTTCCTCTTTAAACCAATCAGGGCTCATTGAGAAGTCAAACATAACTGTACCTCCTAATAAATTTGAAAGAACCCTCTGTTTTTTATATTACAAAAAAGCAGAGATAATTGCTAGTAAACCAAAACCAATTACAAAGTATCCAAAATTTATCTTTCGAGCAATTTTTAGAAGTATATCTATTGTTAAGTATCCAAAAATGAAGGCAAAGAATAATCCTACTAATGAAGCAAGATTCCAAATAGCGTCTGTTATGTTTAGAAAAATATTTCCTGCTATAACTATAGGTATACTCATCAAAAAACTTAAACGAAGCGCGAGTTCCTTATCATATTTTCTTAAAAGAAGAGTAGAAACAGTTAGTCCAGAGCGAGACAGTCCGGGGAG
>JBFIIZ010000051.1:0-4728 GCA_041601015.1 Minisyncoccia bacterium
AAGAAGCTATTACCTTTATAGCGACATGTTTTAGTCCTGCGAAGAATATTCCCTCCCCCAAATCAGACTCGAGTAACAAAAATTTCTCTTCCTCTGTTAGGTTAAAAGTTTTTTGTACCAAATCTATAGATGTTGGAGATTGTTTGAGTAATATTTGTATGGATGAGTTTGTGATAATAGGTAGTCCATAAGGAGACTTCAAGAAATCACCAACATCTTGTGTAATTGTAGCAAGACCTAGATAATATTTTCTACCTCTTTTAGCCATACCAAACAAGAAAGAAGCTGTGTCTTCCGAACGCATCATCCACCACGCCTCATCTATCACAAGCAGGCGTCTTTTTAACTCTCTTCTTACTGCATTCCAAATATAGTGAGTGATTATGTGCATCGCCACAGACTTGAGCTCATCTTCCATATCTCTAACAGAGAAAACCACAAACTTTTTGTTGATATCTACATTAGAAGGTTTGTTAATAAAACCAGACCATGTTCCTTTTGTGTATTTTGAGAGTCTTTGTACCAAGGAGTCTGTTCCTTCTATACCAGCAAGCACTAACTCAAAGTCAGAAAGAAGAGGAGGTTCTACATCGTCCAAGTTTGACTCGGGTGTAATGTCTTTAAGAGCATAAGTTTCAGTGAGAGCTCTGTCTATTATAGAGTCTTCTTCTGGCGTGAGACCTCCGAGCATAATTCTCATAAGACCCACGAGTCCAACAATATGAGAACGGAGTATATCAGCTGTAGACTCATCTTCTCCAGGTTTAGGTAAATCAAAAGGGTTTATGTGGTGCTTAGATGTTAGTGATATATTGAAATACCTTCCACCTGTTGCTTCAGCAAGATACTCGTACTCCCTTTCTGGGTCTATTACTATAACGTCCATTCCAAACATCAATGATCTAACAATCTCTAGTTTCATAGCATAAGATTTACCAGAACCAGAACGAGCAAACATAACAGAGTTATAGTTTTCCATAGAGAACCTATCAAACAAGATAAGGCTAGAATTATGCCTATTTATGCCATAAAGAATCCCTTTATTCGAGGTTAGGTCAAAAGAAACAAAAGGAAATAGACTTGAAAGAGGTGAAGAATTGAGTTTTGAGTGAACACCCAACAGGTCGCTTGCTATAGGTAATATACTCTTGAAGCCTTGTTCTTGTTGGAATAAAGCGGGTTTTAAATAGATAAGTTTAGACTCAAGTGTTGATTTCAACTCCGACTCAATTTTGTCGAGCTCATCTTTTGAGTCTCCGTATATAGAGATATATACACCAACATCAAAGAGCTTCTCTCTTGCTTGTTGTAGGTTGTCCCTAAGACTCTCGAGGTCTTGATATGCGGTGTCTAGTACTGGGTCGCGAACCATTCCTTTGTTGGCGCGTTCGTTTATCTGACTTTGTACTTCTGCAACCTTCTTTTGGAATTGTTTTAACACTCTTGCTGTGTCTACTGGGTGTACAAATATAGAAACATCAAAAACTCTGTCCATGTTTACTATTACAGAAAACCAACTGTCAGAGATATATCTTGGATAAGAAATAATAAAGAAAGTTCTAACAATCTTGTCTCCAAGATTGATCTCTCTAGGTGTTATCTTAAGCGCAGATGGTGCTATTACATCATGAAGCTCTAATACTCCTGCTTCATAAATCTGATCAGGTAACATTGGTGTTATGTCGACGCTGCCACCACTTTTCTTTTTTAAGAAATCAAACATTCCCATATTAATTTTGTAGTTGTATTGGTTTTTCCAAATCTCCAGGGTTAAATATTTTGTAATAAAGCTCTATAAGTTCCTCGGTACCAAGCCTTACTGATTTAATACCTGTCCTGATCAAACCTTGCTCAACAATTGAAATCCTTTGGTCTAGCTGTGTCATGTACTCGTCTATCGATTTTAAAGTTTCGGCCTTTTGGTCTGTTTTCTTTTTACCAAATATCCCAGAGAGTCCTCCACCTGACACACCTTTTATTGTTGCAGGGGTATAAGGAATAACAACAAAAAAAGATTTAGACATTATGTCCACATCTTCTGTGAACTTGTTGATAAAATCTATATACTCTCGCGTTTGAACCTTCATCAACTCATTTGTTTGTTTGGTGAATTTTTCCTCTAAGACTGCTACATAAGGCCGTATATCCAAATCTCGTGACTGTATAGAAAACTGCACAGAGAAGTCTAATGAGTTAACAAAGTTTTGGAACTGCATGATTACTGAAGCTTGTTCGTCTTGTGATTTTAGAGCAAGGTTTATTGAAGAAGCCATTATAACTCCCCTAAAAGAACCGTCCTGTAAAACAACGACACCGTTGCGTATCTCTTTTATAGGAACAAAGTCTTGTGTTGGTGTGGATTTGATTGGATTAGCCATTTTGTTTATTGTTATCTCTTGATTCGTTTGCGTAGACACTGTCTTTTACACCTAAACTCCAGGCAATATCTTTGAGTTTACTATCAGACAGTCTTGGTAGTTGAATTTGCTCAACAGACGTAGGTAAAGCTTCAGTATTTTTCCCTGGTTTTCTATCTCTTTTTTTCCAAACATAAAGCTTTCCTTTTGTTGTGTACTTTGTTGCAGACTCTAAAACAGAAATAAAAGGTTTGTTGTTTATTTTATAGAATGCAAGAGCTATACCCAGTCCAACGATTGGTACCCCAAATAGTAGAGCAAGCATTATAGGTAGAGCTTTGTATAAAACAAAAGCAATACCACCAGCGCCGGCAACATAAACAAACTGCTTGAACGTAAGTGGTCCAAATATCTTATCTTCTACATCTATAAATTGTGGTACTTGGTATTGCATATTATTTTGGTTCTTCTCTATAAGGGTCTAATGGTTGTTTCCAATCAGCTTTTCCTTCCTCATCTTCAACTTCTTTGTTTTCTTTTGGTATTTTCACGGGAACACTGAGCTTCTCGTCTAACACACCTATCGCGCTCGGTTTTATGTTTACATCTGGTGTCTTTTGTACAGGATCTTCTATTTCTTTTAAGATACCCTCCCTTTCGGAACTTTCTATGTCTTCTTCCTCGAAGTATTCTGTGTCATTTTCATAGTTTTTTATTAGCTCTTGTTTTATTGGGGCAAAAATTTGCTCTTCTACGTCTTTTGCTATCTCAAGAATCTTCTCTTTAGGTAGTGATTCCGTATCTCTGAGCTCTTCTAGAAAGTTTTCAGGGTGAGTGAGTCCAGCCATAACCAATACTACTTCAGTCATTAAATCGCCAGTTTGTTCAACATTTAAGCCGTTTTTCTCGCCTATTGCTGTAAATTTAGCGTAATATTCTGGAGACTCAAAAATCTCCCTTACAGCCTGAGGCATCTTGTCTATTATTTTTTCAAATTCTTCGTTTTGCATAATAAATCTTTGTTTTTATTTGCGGCTCTAGCTATCGCTTTTATCATCTCCACCTTTCTTTTTCTTGTCCGGGAAAGCATCTGGATCATCAAGAACAATTTGTCTTTTGAAAGCAGATCTGAATGATGGTTCTTCATATAAATCTGGGGCTTTCTTTTTAACAAACGAAGCTATTGTTCCAGGGTCTTTTTCAATTCTTTTTGATTCGTGCTTAAAACCAGCCTTGTTGTATGTCTTAGCTCTTTCTTTGTGTTCAGTATCTTTTCTTTTTGCAGCGCCTAGAAAACCATCTTCAGCTTGATTTCCTGTGAGTTTAATGCCAGTTTGTTTTGTTACTCCTTCAACTATAGCTTTTCCTACACGAGTTTGTCTTGCATCAAACGTGGAGGTCTGTCCGGCTTTTAGTGTTGCCATACTACCCCTCCCGACTTGTCTCTTAATCCAATTTGAATCTTCGGAAGTTGACCAACTTTGCATTTTTTGACCCATAGAACCTCTCGCCAACATCCCCGCACCTCTTCCGGCGGTTGCTCTACCCAAGAGAGCTGTTGCACCAAGAGCTGCGCCTCCAGCGAGACCCGCCACAGTAGTCGCTATACTACCAACTTGTCCACTAAGGTTCTTTGTTGTTTTAACCGCAAATATAAGAAAACCAATAACGATAGCAAAATTGAAGAAGACCCCCATTATATCGTTTTGGGTATCTGGGTTTTGCATAATAAACGCGTACTCGTTCGTTATCTTTATAAGAATAAACATGAAAAACAAGAACACTGGCGCGACCATTGATTGATTTATTATTGCTTCCCACCATTTTTTTGAATATTGCTCAAATTTCGGCAGTATCATACCTGCAAACCCTATAGGAGAACCCATTAAAAGAAATGTGAACATAATTATTCGTCCTATAAAGAGAAGCGAGGCAAAAAAGAAAGCAAGAGCGGCAACAAAAAGTACTACAAAAATAATAAGCTCTTGCAGTAAGTATATAGCTTGTCCAGAAAGAGAAAAATGTTGAAATTCATAAACACTAAGTACATCCATATTAGTTGCTAAGGCCTGGCTAAGACCAACACCATCTACAGCTTTATAAAAACCAAGAGCCACTATATTTCCAACGTCTATTATTATGCCGGCTATGAATTTAGAGAAGTTTATGAGCAACGCCGCTATAACAAGTCTGCTCAATACACGAGAGTTGGCGCTACTCTTGAGACCCAATATAGTACTTATGGCTATGTAAAGGACTATAAATATGAAGGTCATATTTAGAAGATCTCTTACAACAACCCATCCTGCATTTATAGCAGGACCCAGTGAGCCACTTGTGGAGGTGAAATGAGATGTGTCTACCGAAAACT
>JBFIIZ010000052.1:0-4506 GCA_041601015.1 Minisyncoccia bacterium
ATTAAAAACTACAATCGAATGGACCACTCCATATATAACCCAAGGCAACACAGAAAGTCCCATAAACACAAAAAATTCTAAACCAAATGGATTCATCTTTTTCTCCTATTTAAAATATGAAGATAACTGTTTAAAAACAAAATATCATTATTTTTTATTTTGTCAATAATAGGGGAGTGGGGTCTGTTTTTAATAATCAAATAAACTACCCTGTCTATCTAAAGAGAGAGGGAATAAGAGTGAAACTTGTATCCGGTTCACAGAGTTAATTGTGTGATCCATGTGTCCAAGATATTGTTCAGGAAAAATTTCTTTATTAGAAAGGGGAGCTGTATTAAAGAATATATGTTAAAGCTAGGTGTCGGAAAAGGTATATTGTGCGACCCTATACTATTCTTTATATATAGCCATACCAACCATTCAACCATAACTCCCCTAGAGCTCACTAATTAGTCGACTCTACCTACCTGTTATGTCACATATAAAGCGCAAAATTGAGTTTTAAGCACCCTTTTACACCTCTCTCTCGCTTCCCTTCAGAAATTCAAAACTCAGGGTAGAGAGAGCGTATTAGATATACCTATATATAGGGTAAACACCTCTCAACCTAGCTTTTATACCAAAAACGGCTCAACAAGGCCGTTTTTATCATATTTCACTCTTTTTTATTTCCCATATATGTCAAAAATATGGCTTTATTAAGCCTTTTATGTGATTCTTGTGTATTGAGTTGTTAAGTACATAATATAAAAACTCCATTTCTGGAGTTAGTGTCGCACAATATTAAAGGGTCGGGCAGACAAAATATTATTCTTGGGACCAAGCGCTGTCTTCAACTTTCTTGGCTGGTCTTTCTGGAAGAACCCACCATGCCAGTAGATACACTATCACCGATGCAAAAAACCCAGTTACGAGCATGATAAAAATGTACGTTAGTCTCACTATAGTTGAATCAACATTATAAGCTTCAGCAAATCCCCCGAGTACTCCGGCAAATTTTCTGTCTGTTCTTGATAGATAAACTTTTCTCATTCTTAAATTATATAATTATTTTAAATACTCTGGTACAGGGTTCTCCGCAAATTCGGGTAAAAGATTCTTTCCATACAAAAGTCTTGATATCGCTTCTGCTGCAACCTTTGCTCCATTAAGTGCATTGTGTGGTTTTGGTTCTTCTGGGATTCCAACATAGTTTTGTATAAAAGTAGAGCCCATAGCCGATCTACCTTTTTCTACCGGAGGAGTCTCCCCTCTTTTTACTAAATGCATATAAGCAAGAGTATGAGTATCAATAGAACGATGCGCAAAAATGTGATTCATGTCATACCTCTCATAACTTGTTTCAAGAAAGGTTAAATCAGAATGAGCTATATTTTGCCCTGCTAGCGTATGCT
Organism: Minisyncoccia bacterium; assembly: GCA_041601015.1. Classification (GTDB taxonomy): domain Bacteria; phylum Patescibacteriota; class Minisyncoccia; order Phycocordibacterales; family PCTT01; genus 21-14-all-36-13. The sequence continues at coordinate 1,395 of JBFIIZ010000052.1, forward strand.
CCCCCACCCCAGCCATCCATTTTTCAAATTCTTTAAGACCTTCCTCTAGGGATTTTGGTAGTGCGTTTACTTCTTCCCAGGTAAACCCATTTACTTCCATAGCCTCTTCCATATAGTCTGCTCCTTCCCAAGGGCGACATTCTACATAAAACTGATTTGAAGGGTTTTCAAATTCAATAGCCCCTATACTTATAAGTGAGTGTTGTTGTGGATTTAATCCTGTAAATTCTGCGTCTAATACAATCATAGTTTTTGTTATGTCTTTAATTATTTTAAGCCGGCACAGTTCCCCGCTGGTTCATAACCCTGGGAACGAGCTTGCTCTATTGTATCAAAATATATTTTATTCTCTTCATTTATTCTCTTGGCACCCGAGCACCATGGATAGTGATACTTAGTGCTATTTTTTGAAGCGACCACTACACCATTACCTTGAGGCTTTGTGTTCTTTTGAATAACCCTCTGGCTTTGGTTTGCATAAGCTGACGCAGATAAAGTATTAAGCTCCATGTCTCCAAAACCAACCTCTGGTTTTTGAGATGTCTTTTCTGAGAGCCTCCCTAAACCAAAACTCAGAGTAGCCACCAGTGTCACAACCAATATAATAAGAAAGTCTGCTGATTTTTTGCTTCGTATATTACCCTTGCCAGTCATAAATAAATGCTTTATACTTATCGCCACTTAATTATATTTAATTATGGCACATAGAAAAGCCGGTGGTTCGGCAAAAAACTTAAGAGATTCAAAGCCAAAGTACTTAGGTATTAAGATGGCAGACGGACAAACAGTAAAGCCTGGTGCTATTATAGTGCGCCAGAGAGGAACTAAGTTCATGCCCGGAAAGAATGTGGGAATAGGAAAAGATCACACCCTCTTTGCCCTAACAGAAGGAAAAGTAAAATTCAAAAATAAAAGGAAAACAAGCTTCAACGGCAAGACTGTTGACAGAAAACTGGTTGAAGTGTTGTAAGAGCTGCTTGATAAATAAAAAATTAAAACCCCCGGGCTCCTGAGAGCGCGGGGGTTTTGTATTGAAACGAGTGTCTAGAACTCGTTGTTTTTATTCTTTCTTTCGAGCGTGACTCTCCAAACCGCCTCCAACTGAGCCTTGATGAGGGCATCCTCTGTGAGTTCTTCACAAAGCATGTCCAGGTCATCTTTCGGTGGAGGGAATATCGTTGCTTCCGCCGCTTTCTCTGAAAGATTCAGAGATTTACGGAGGATACGATTCACCTTGCGTTGGCTGCCCATTTTTTCAGTTTAGTTGGTTAGAAAAAAGCCAGAACACTAGACATACAATAACACGAAAAAAGCCACTCTGTCAATAGGGTGGCTTTTTATTAGGTTTTTACTATTCAGCTTCTACTGTAAGTTTAACTTTAGCCTCTCTATCCCCTACTTTAACCACCACATCATGTTCACCAATTTCTTTGATGTGTTTATCTAAAATAATATGTCTTACGTCGAGTTTTGTGTTGGTTTGTAAACTTATGGCCTCAGCGATAGCTCTTTCGTCTATCCCAGCAAACAAGTGACCCTTTTCATTCGCTTTACCAACGAGTTTTATATCCAAAGACTCAATACCTTCAATACTCTTTGACAGTATCTCCTCTTGAGCTTTCATTTCGTTTTCGTACTTAGCTTTTTTACTAGATATATTTGCAATATTCTTTGGATTAGCAATCACTGCTAATTTGTTTTTTATAAGAAAATTCTGCCCGTATCCAGGTTTTACGGTTTTAGTCTCATATTTGTACCCCACCTTAGGTACGTCTTTTAGTAAAATTATTTTCATATCTGTTTTTTATTAGTAGAGGCAGTATATAGAAAACTTATAACCTAAGCAACCTATTGTAGAAGTATCTCGACAGCCTTATTAAGTTGAGGGTCCACACCCGCCTCTCTATCTTCTGCAGTGTATTCGACCTCAAAATCAGGAGTAATTCCTCCATCAGAAATAGAGAGTCCATTTGGTGTAAGCCACCTTGCTACAGTTACCTTGAGTGATGTATCTGGTGTTATATCCACAAGCTCCTGAACAGAGCCTTTTCCGAAAGTAGTCTCGCCCACTATAGTTGCAATTTCATGTTCTCTAAGAGCCCCAGCCAAAATTTCTGAAGCAGAAGCTGAGCCTCCGTTGACTAAAATAACCATCTTCAAGTTTTCATTAAAAATATCGTAGCCTTTGCTTCTGTAAACTCGATTTTCTTGATTACCTCCAAAGTCCTCGGTTACCACCGTTTTACCCAATGGGAGAAACCAGCTGGCCATATCTGTTGCTGCGTCCAAGAAACCACCAGGGTTTCCCCTGAGGTCTAGTATAAGTTTATCAGAGCCTGACTCTACAAATCTACGGATAGCGTCTCGAAACAGGTTGGTTGAAACAGCTGAGAAGTTGTAGAGAGAAACCACGTATACTCCATCACTTCTTAGTTCATAATCAATTGTTGGAATAGTGATAGTGTCTCTGGTAATAGAAACATCAAAAGGCTCATCTACACCATCTCTGTAAACTGTTAATATCACTATACTTCCCCTTTCCCCTCTTATTTTCTGTACAGCTTCATCAATAGATAATCCCTGACTTAATTCTCCATCTATTGCAATAACTTTGTCTCCGGTTTGCATTCCTGCGGCCTCCGCAGGTGTGCCCTTTAATGGGGCGATCACGGTCAAAATCTCATCTCTTATACCTATCTCCATACCAACCCCACTAAAGTTTCCCCTTATTGATGTTTCAAACATTTCGTTTTCTACTGGTGGGAAAAATACTGTATAAGGGTCACCTAATGAAGAAGCTAGGCCCTGTATTGCGCCATATACTCTATCTTCATTTGTAGTAAGACCCTCAGCTGAAGCTGGTACGAACTTTTCGTCTAATGTGTTCCACACCTTCCAAAACAAAGAAAAATCTCCCGCATCTTCTGGTATAGAAAATTGTTTATTCAAAACACCAACCACTTTGTCTTCAGGAGGTCTATTTTCAAATCCAAAATAAAATCCAGTGAAAAAAGCTGTTGCAGTAATAATTACAGCAACAAAAATAGCACCGTGTTTCTGAAAAAAATTCTTCATGTGTGAAAAATTATAGCACATTGACACCTGTCTTTTG
>JBFIIZ010000053.1:0-4457 GCA_041601015.1 Minisyncoccia bacterium
GTTTTGGGTAATAAAAACCTATCTGAGTTTTTTGAGGATTTTGACTCATTTTCTTCAATAGAAGCCGGACTTCAAATATCTTTTAAAGAAATAGAGATGACAAAAGAAAGAACAGAAGACCAAAAAACCCAACTTGAGTCAGAAAGAGACGAAGAAAGAGAGCTTCGTGCCATACAAGAATTTGAAAAAAGAAAAATAGAAGAAAGGGAAAACGAAAAAAAGAAACTTCTTGAGATTACAAAAGGGGTAGAATCTGTATATCAGTCTCTTATTAGAGACAAAGAAAAAACAGCAGCACAGATTAGAACAGAACTCTTTACACTTCGTGGTTCTGCCGCAATTCCATTTGAACGTGCTTTAGAATATGCAAACTTTGCCTCTAAGCAAACAGGCGTTAGACCAGCTTTTATACTCGGTGTGATAGCCGAGGAGTCTAATCTTGGAGAAAATGTGGGAACAGGAAACTGGAAAACAGACATGCACCCAACTAGAGACAGACCAGTTTTTGAGGTTATTACCGCAACACTTGGTTTAAATCCAGATTTAATGCCTGTTTCAAAAAAACCATGGTATGGGTGGGGAGGCGCTATGGGGCCAGCACAGTTTATACCTTCTACTTGGGTTTACTATGGTGGATATAAAAAGAATTCTGCTGGAGTGTGGGAATATAATAAAAACAAAGACGTAATAAGAAAGCTTCTTGGTAACGACAGTCCTTCAAATCCGTGGGATCCACAAACAGCATTCGTTGCTTCAGCTAAATTACTTCGTGACAATGGCGCTGCTAAAGGGGGGTATGCAAACGAGAGGCTTGCAGCTTTGAGGTATTTTGCTGGATTTGCTAACGCCAACAAACCTTCATATGCATTTTATGGAGATGAGGTTATGGAGTTGGCTGCAAAATATCAAGGTTTAATCGAGGTTTTGGAGAGGGATTAGGAGTTTTCTTTTTCCAAATATATGGTATTCTACTGCGGTATGAAAAAAGATATTCATCCAGAAAATTATAGACCAGTAATCTTTGTAGACACCTCAAATGAGGCGCGGTTTTTGATTTCGTCTACTGTAAAGACAGAAGACACAGATAAATGGGAGGATGGAAAAGAATATCCTTTATATAAAATAGAAATTTCAAGCGCATCACATCCATTTTATACGGGAAAGGAGACTATTGTGGACACAGCTGGACGAGTAGAGAAGTTCAAGTCTAGAGCAAAACAGGCAAAGAGCACTAAGAAGTCTTAACTAAATAAAACTGACCAAAAGCCGATGCTATCAAGTAGCATTGGCTTTTGTGCTAAGATTTTAAATATGGACGAAAACAAACTAAAAGAACTAAAAGAAAACCCCAAAACAAGCTATCTGGCCGGAGAACTGGTTCGTCTTTCTGATGAATTAAAAGAACTAGAAGATGTTGCTGGTGCGGATGAAGAGATGAAGAAGCTCGCAGAAGACGAAAAAAAGACAATCAATGTTCAACTCAAAGCGATAGAAGAACAACTTGAAGGTATGCTAAAAGCAGAAGAGGAGGAAGAACAGTTTCCAAATCACATTATTCTTGAAGTTAGGGCTGGTGCGGGAGGCGAAGAGGCTGCTATTTTTGCTCAAGACTTAGCTATTATGTATGAGAAGTATGCAGAAAAGATGGGCTGGAGCTTTAAACCAAATGACGATTCGGAGAGTTCACTCGGTGGATACAAAGAAGCAAGTTTTGAGATAAAAGGTCAAGATGCGTATAAAAAATTAAGGTTTGAGACAGGTGTGCACAGAGTACAGAGAATACCAGCAACAGAGAAATCTGGTCGGATTCACACATCCACAGCTTCTGTGGCTATTTTGCCATTAAGGAAGAAAGTTAATTTTCAGATAAAAGACTCTGATCTAGAAGTAGAATTCTCAAGGGCTGGAGGTAAGGGTGGTCAAAATGTTAATAAGGTTGAAACAGCGGTTCGTATGACACATAAACCCTCAGGTATGACTGTGCGCGTTACTGCGGAAAGAAGTCAGCTAAAAAATAGAGAAAAAGCAAAAAGTATCCTAGAGGCAAGACTCCAAGTACAAAAAGAAGAGGAAGAAGCTAAAAAATATTCAGCAAATAGAAAGTCTCAGGTAGGAACCGGAGATAGAAGTGAGAAGATACGGACATATAATATATTACAAGATAGAGTTACAGACCATCGTATAAAGAAAAGCTGGCACAATATAGAGGCTATATTTGCTGGTGGAATAGAGTCAATTTTGGACGAACTTAATGACGCCGCAGAAAATCCTCAAGAATAAGTTGAAAATGTTGCAAAACGGCCATATTTTTGATATTCTCTTCACTTACATATGGAAAAGACAGAAGAAACAGCCGTAAAGCCAGAAGCAGACAAGGCTATATCTAAAGATAAAAAGGCGCTTATAGAGCGCATGTTTGATGTTGGTGCTCATTATGGATATTCCAAGTCAAAAAGACACCCTAGTACAAAAAAGTTTGTTTACGGTTCTAAAAATAAAGCAGAGATTTTTGATCTTGATAAGACGAGTGACTCTCTTGCTGAAGCAAAGGATTTTGTTGCTGAAATAGCAAAACAAGGCAAACAAATACTTTTTGTTTCAAGCAAACTAGAGGTAAAGGATATAATCAAAAATGCGGCTGACTCAATAGATCAGCCTTATGTTGCAGGAAGGTGGATTGGTGGAACACTAACAAATTATGAAATAATAAAAAAACGATCCGACAAACTTGTTGATTTGAGGAATAAAAAAGAAAAGGGAGAGCTTGGAAAATATACAAAAAAAGAACAACTTCTTATTCAGAGAGAAGTTGAGTCTCTTGAAGGGAAGTTTGATGGAATAGTTGGTATGAAAGGGTTTCCAGCCGCTGTTTTTATTATAGATATTAAGAAAGAAGACATTGCTCTAAAAGAGGCGAAAACAAAAAAAATACCTGTAATATCGCTGTCGTCAAATGATTGTAATATATCTGATGTGGAATACCCAATACCAGGCAATGACGCAACCAGAAAAAGTATTGAATTTTTTGTTTCTGAAATTGTTGAAGCTTATAATACTGGAAAGAAATCGTTCGTACAAAAGACCATTAAATAGAATATAATATATAAAACATGAGTATAACTACTGAAGACGTAAAAAAACTTCGGGAACAAACCGGTGTTTCAATAATGCAATGTAAAAAGGCTTTAGAAGAAGCTGGGGGCGACATGTCGCAAGCTATTGTTATATTACAAAAAAAGAGTGGTGCCACAGCTGCTAAAAAGAGCGATAGGTCGCTTGGAGCGGGTACTGTGTCTTCATATATACACGCAGGCGGCACAGTAGGTTCTATTGTAGAGCTTGCTTGTGAGACAGATTTCGTGGCTAAAAATGAGGAGTTTCAGGCTCTTGCAAAAGAGATTGCTATGCATGTGGCAGCCATGAATCCACAATTTCTTGTTGAAGAAGATATTACCGATGAGGATAAAGCCGCAGCACTTGAGGTGTTTAAAAAGGAAGTAGAAGATAAACCTGCTGACATGCAAGAAAAGATTATAGAAGGTAAAATGGATTCATACTTTAAAGATAAAGTTTTACTAAACCAAAGTTATATCAAAGACCCAGAGAAAACCATTGATGATTTGATAAAAGCTGCGGTACAAAAGTTTGGCGAAAATACTCAAATAGTGAGATACTCACGCTTTGCTGTTGGTTCATAAATCGTACTCAAATATGGAAGGCACACTTATACTTTTCTTGATTTCTATCACAGGCCTCGTGGCTATGTTTTGGATGAAGCTGCATGAAATCCAGAATGGAAAAGCATTATACCCAGAGCATGTCAGAAAATATGCTGACGAAAAACTGTATAAAACAATAGACACTGTTGCTAGAGAGGGTTCAAAAGTTGGGGATATTTCGATAAGACGCACGCTACTCCAATTTTTTAGTATTACCGGTATCTATGTCGCAAAAGGATTCAAAAAGGTGTCCAATAGTGATAATAAATTAGTAAATTTTATAAAAGGTAAGAAAGTTCTAGAGAGACAAGAAAAAAGATCTGACTTCCTAAATAGTATTGAAGAAAACAAAAGAGAGAATGGAGGAGGTGAAATTGAAGGATAATGTGATATACTCTTTTTTTGAATTGCCATCGTAGCTCAGTTGGCTAGAGCGGCCCCCTTGTAAGGGGCAGGTCGTGGGTTCGATTCCCTCCGATGGCTCCAAGAAAAAATACCCGTTTTGTGCGGGTATTTTTTATTTAATAAAGGGAATCGAACGAGAGGAGGGGTCGGGAGGACTGCGTGTCCTCCCGTGGAGGAGATCAGCGAGGAACGAGCGTTGAGAACCGTGGGTTCTCAAAACACAGACGAAGTCGAGTAGTTCATCCCTCCGATGGCTCCAAGAAAAAATACCCGTTTTGTGCGGGTATTTTTTATTTAATAAAGGGAATCGAACGAGAGGAGGGGTCGGGAGGA
>JBFIIZ010000054.1:0-4316 GCA_041601015.1 Minisyncoccia bacterium
CCCCAAGAAGCATGCTGTCAGAAAAACCCAAGTTTTTTAGATCTCTATAAGAATCTCTTGATTTATATGATAACTGTAGAGCTCCAGTGAAAAGAAGAAGTATACCAATCAACAATGTGATTATTTTTGCTGACGCACCAATATAGTCTTCAATTAAAACAAGAGAGCCAATCATAAAGAGCCCTATAAGACCACTTATGAAAGTAGAAATAATTAGGAATCTTAGTATGTTTTTTTCTTCGAAGTCGGCCTTTTTTAAATTAAAAAGCTTGTAAAGAAGATTAAAAACATCTTTTCTAAAATATACTAGCGCTGCGAGCACAGTACCTAGATGTAGGAACAATGCTAATTGGACTGATTCTGCTATGCCTCCACCAAAAAAATTGGCTTGTATAAGAACAATTACACCTTCAGAACTTACTGGAAGCCATTCTGTAATACCCTGTACTGTTCCTAATATAATCTGCTCAAACATATTAGAGGATTATAGCAAGAACTAAAATTATAGAGGTTAGTAGGTGCCACAGGGAGTGGTAGTGAACATACTGCTTTTCGTTGTTATTGAAAAGAATAATAGATGCGGGTATATAGAGAAGGATTGGTATCCAAAAATTAATACCAAACCCGTCTTTTGTTATTTCATTTATCACCATAAGTCCCAGGGTTGATGCAAACAGGGTATCTAGGTATAAGAAAAAAGTTTGAAGCCCTGTTCCTGTTGGTTTCCACCACCACTGGATGCCGTTTGGTTTGTATGTATGGAAAAGCATTGAAGAGATAAAAGAAAGTGCTACAAAAATACCAAAGAGATACATCTCTTTTTCGATGCTTATATACAAAGGAACAATAAAAAAGAAATTACTTAAAATAGAAAGATTCTCTTTTTTATTTATTTCCAGCATTTTTAACCTTCGTAATGATCATGTTCATCAGCCAGAGCATCTTCTTTGGTTGCGTGGATTGTTCCGTCTTTATGCTCGGGTGGGGAATATATGGTATAGAGTTTTAAGTCACTATCTCCTGTGTTTACAATATTATGCTCAGAGCCTGCTGGAACGACAATTGCCCAGTCATCTTCAACTTCATATTGTTTTTCATCAAGGACAGCCATACCTGAACCTTCTTCAATTCTAATAAATTGATCAAGTTCATGTACCTCAGAACCAATATCTTCACCGGGCTTTAAACTCATAACCACCAACTGGCTGTGTGGCGCAGTAAAAAGCACCTTTCTAAAATTTGTGTTTTCTTTCGTGTCGTTTTCAATGTTACCTATATAAGACATATTTATTTTGTTAGTTCTTAATTGCTGAATTAATAAATGAATTAAATAATTTATTCCAAGGCGACGGCTCTCTTAGTTCTTCTGGATGACACTGTACTCCAATAATTTCTGGATGATCCACGTGTTCAATAGCTTCAACTATACCATCGGGGGCGTGGGCCACAGCTCTTAGACCGGTTCCCAATTTCTTTATAGCTTGGTGGTGTAAACCATTTACTCCGGTTTCTTCAACGCCAAGTATTTCTCTTAATCTCGAATCTTCTTTTATGGTTATTTTGTGAGCAACCCAGTCTCTAGAATGAATATTGTGATTGTCATGTTCTATCTCTTTTTGGGTGTTTGGGAATTCTGATTCTATATCTTGATATAAAGTGCCACCAAAATGTATGTTTATAGCTTGCAGTCCACGGCATATACCTAGGACAGGAACTTTCTTTTTAAGTGCGATTTCTATGAGTTTAAAATCAAGATTGTCTCTTTCGACATCTAGGTTTTTTGTATATTCTTTTTTATCAGCCTCATATTTTTTAGGATCTATGTCATCTCCACCAACTATAAGTAAGCCGTCCATGTTTTTTTCTATATATTCATAAGAAGGTCCCGCGGTACCACATATAAACAACGGTTCCGCTCCCGCTTTTACTAATGCCTCTATGTATTTTTTGTGTACGAAGTATATTGGTGTTCTGTCTTCTTTTTCTCCAGAAGAACCGGGTATAACTATAATTGGTCTTTTCATTTTAATATTTCTCTAATTTCTATATAGATATAGATTATACTACTTCTTCGTGTTTATGTGACTAGCTTGTACACACCACTATTTGTTTGTATAATTCTTTTCGTTGCCTTTAAACGGCTCCTGCTTCGCCAATATAGTCGGCGCGAACAGGCCTTTTTATTAATAACAGGCAAATAATAATTAATATGGACGGAGAAAGACAAATGTTTAAAGGTGATTGGAGTTGTGCAAGTTGTAATACAGCAATTGGTGAGCTTCCTTTCGAGCCTCGTGATACAAGCAATCTACTTTGTAGAGATTGCCACAAGGAACAAAGAGGGAATAGAGACAGTGGGCCACGAAGAGAAAAGAAGATGTTCCAAGGGGACTGGAAATGTAACGAGTGTAGCACAGCAATAACAGAGCTACCTTTTGAACCACGAGATGAGAGCAATCTCATGTGTCGTGATTGCTTCAAAAAGAGCAAAGGGTTCTAATAATTTAACAAAAACAAAAAACCACCCCGCAAAGAGGTGGTTTTTTGTTTTTTTATTTTTGGGTTATTTACTGATCTCTATAACTGACGCCTGATTGTCTGCAAAAATGTTTAAACCATTTCCAATGAAAACCGATACAAAAGTATAAGCAAAGAGAACTCCCAAAACTGCAACAAATAATTCTTTCATATAGGGGAGGATTATATCAAAAAATACCAAAATGTGATGTGGAAAAAATTCGTACATTCTTTGTTTATAAATGTCAAGAATGCTCTATTTAAAGGCTTATCTCGGCCTTATTCTTGACAAAAGTAGTAAAATGATGTACTCTCATTGGTAGTAAGCTGTTCTGGCAAAACTCAAAAACATCAATGGGCAACTGAGGTAGAACAATGGATTATACAACTGATGGAAACGATAAAGGAGGAAGTAAAAGGAAATTCGAACCCTTGGGCTGGTGGGAACGCGAGACTGAGGACGGAACTCCAATTACTGACGCCGACTTCGAAGAAATAACAGACGAGACTGAGCAGGAAACTGCTCACGACCGTCTGGCACGTGAATACGAGGCTCGGTACGGCAACGACCAGGAATCCAAAATCGGATATACAGTAGGTCACGGCCTGCTGTCATTCGCTGGATGGATTATCTCCGGAATCGGCTGGGTACTTGCTCAGATCGGTCAGGGGATTGCCTTGGCAGCTAAATGGATTTGGGACAACATTTTGTTCCCCATGTTCCAAGCAGCTGTTGACTGGCTCACTGGCAAGCATGCCGAGTCGCGCGAAGTAACCATCCGAGGGTGGCACTACGTCGCTGCGATCGTGATGATCTGGGGAGGGTTCACCTACTATGTAGGTAACACTCCTGGGTATTACGGAGGCAAGCTGGTTGCTGCGAGCGGGGTATCTATACCGAACGTGAGCGACCTCAACCCGTGGGGAACTCCGGTCGTATTGGCTGGGCTAGAGGATGGCGATGTGACGGAGTCTACGCAAGTAGCCCTCGACACAGATCATCCTTACCCGTCGCTCTACTGGATGGAGCCATCCGAAGCGAGAGCATTCGTCAATTCTGCCTTAGGCGAAAAGACGAAGTGCTTTGCTCGGACGCTGTTCAGCGAGGATCCCATCCCACAAGGGAAAGTGCATCTTGGTTGGATTTTTCGCAATCGCGTCGAGTTCGAGGATCAATTCCCCGAGGCGACGAGATCGTTTGGTGATGGGTACTGTGGCGTTGCACTGCACCGCAATCAGATGTCTGGAAACCAACCAAGTGCTTCAAGGTTCGACCTGAACATGTCGGGTGAGTACGATGAGGTTATGCCGAATCGTATCAACCAGGCTGACTGGGTCGAGAGCATCATTATCGCAAAAGCGATTATTGAAGCTCCCGCGGCTCTGAATCCAACCTTCCCCGACGAGCTCTACTGGTATCACCCGGTAGGGATGAAAAACGGGGGAACCCCTTCGTGGGCAGAGGGCTGTAAAGCTACTCATGTCATGAGGGATCCGGAGAATCCGGTTGGTGGCAAGATTTATCTTGCTTCTTACCGCGCCAGTACCTGCCGAGGTCTTAAATCTTGGCTTGAGGGGCAAGGGCTTGATTTAGCTCAGGTGCCTCAAGATCGGGTTAGCTCGACTTTCGAGCAGACCGCCCCATAGTTCTTTGAACATAAACACAAACCTCCGTTGGCTTCGGCTGACGGGGGTTTTTATTTGATTAATCTTTTTATGTGGGTGTATAATCAAAACAGGTTTGTTTTTTTATTTTATCCTCATATACAAGGAGGGGAACAATGAAATCTTATTTATCG
>JBFIIZ010000055.1:0-4120 GCA_041601015.1 Minisyncoccia bacterium
TCAAACGACTCTCCTAGAGACTACTTTATACTTGAAGGAGAAAGAAGGGAGCTTAATGAGTTTAATGTTCAATGGGTCAAAGAAAACTGCGACCTAGAAGAACAAGAGGTATTTTAAAAATTATTAAATAACACATATACAATATGGACCCAGAAAACACAAATAATCCAATAGGTGGAGATACGCCACAAAACACACCTCCACAAAGCGTGCCAACACCTGCGCCAGCTGACCCAACACCTCAAATGTCAGGGGCTATGTCGGGAGAACCAACAGTAAACGACTCCAAATCCACAGGGCCAATCATAGGTTCAATTATTATTGTTGTAATAATCATCTTGGGAGGACTATACTTTTGGGGGCAACAACTCACCAATAAAGACTTAGAGCTTACTGGTCCAGACGCAAATGAGATAGCGGCACAAGAAGATTCGGTTTTAAATGACCTTAGCGCGCAAGGCACATCAGACGAGTTGGCTGATATCGAAAATGATCTTGATACTACAGATTTAGATGGCCTAGACGACGAATTAGACAATATTGATTTAGATTTCTAATCACACAACCTTCGGGTTATGATACCCAAATCGCCGTTTAATAACGGCGATTTGTGCGTTTACTTTACATATTTTGTTAATTATTGTATTATCCTTAGCTAATTGAAACAACAAAGAAATACAACTTAAATATAAAGAAATTAGACAATTCTGAGGTAGAAATTGAAACCTCGCTACCTTGGGAAGAGGTCTCTAAATATAGAGATTCTGTTATAAAAAGCTATGCAAAAAACCTTAAACTAGACGGTTTTAGACCTGGTAAAGTTCCAGAAAGCGTAGTTGCTGAGAAGGTTGGTGAAGATAATATTATCTCCGATATGGCTGAGAAAGCACTGCAAAAAGCGTACCCGGAGATAGTAAAAGAAAATGATTTAAATGTTATTGGTGCCCCTAAGATAAATGTCACCAAAATTGCAGAAAACAATCCTCTTGAGTTCAAAATAACAACAGCAATAATGCCTGAGGTTAAACTTCCTGACTATAAAAAGATTGCTAAAGAAATAAACTCAAAACCAGAAGAAATAAAAGTTGAAGAAGCAGAGGTTGAGCACGCTATAAAACATATTAAAGAACAATGGGTTAGAAGTGAGAAAGTTCAGGACCTAGTGAATGGTGGAAAGAAGATAGAAGAGGTAGATCCGCGAAGTATAGAAATAAAAGAAGAAGAATTACCTGCTCTTGATGATGATTTTGTAAAAAAAGTTGGTAAGTTTGAAAACGTAGATGACTTCAAAACAAAATTGCGTGAAAATATGATTCACGAAAAGACACTTCGAGCAAAAGAGAAGAAGCGAGCGGAGATGTTAGACAAGATTGCTCTTGGAACTGAAGTTTTTGTACCAGAGATTGTTATCGAAGGAGAAATAAATAGGATGATGGCTCAATTTCAGTCAGACGTCACAAGAGCTGGTCTGAAGTTTGAAGATTATCTAAAACAAACAGACAAGAAAGAAGAAGATCTAAGAAAAGAGTGGCACCCTGATGCAGAAAAGTACGCAAAGAACCAAATGGTTCTAAACAAAATCGCAATTGAAGAGGATATCGTACCTAAGAAAGAAGATTTGGAAGCAGAAGTAGATAAGATAATGGCAAACTACAAAGATGCGAACAGAGACAGAGCAACAATTTACGTCGAAACACTAATGACCAATGATTTAATCTTCGCATTTCTTGAAAAACAAGTAGAAAAAACCTTATAATTAATAAGCTAATAATAAAATTATGTTAATACCAACAGTAATTGAAAAGAGTCAGTTTGGAGAGAGAGCTTATGATATATACTCTCGCCTACTCAAAGAGAGGATCATCTTTTTAGGTGGCCCTATTAACGACCATACAGCAAACTCTGTGATTGCTCAGCTTCTTTTCTTAGAGAAAGAAGACCCAAAGAAAGACATATTTATATATATAAACTCACCAGGAGGTTCAGTGACATCGACTCTCGCAATGATAGACACCATGAATCACATCAGGCCAGATGTTGCGACCGTTTGTATAGGAATTGCCGCTTCGGGTGGTGCAATACTCCTAGGAGCCGGACAAAAGGGTAAAAGATTTTGTCTTCCAAACTCAGAGGTTATGATTCACCAACCTTGGGGAGGCGTAGAAGGTCAAGCTACAGACATCGAGATTACTGCAAGACACATATTAAGCACGCGAGCGCGACTAAATAAGATACTTGCAGAAAATACTGGTCAAAAACTAGACAAGATTGAGAAAGATGTAGAGAGAGACTTCTTCATGACAGCGGAGGAAGCAAAGAAATACGGAATCATAGACGAGATAATGAAGAAACCGAAAAAATAAGAGCAATTTGCTCCAGAATAAATTCTAGAAAAGCCCCATAAGGGGCTTTTTCACTTCGTGAAGCAAACTCTCATATTTTCGTCACTCACTCAGCATCACAAGTAAACTTGTGTGCATTCGTTTCGTTAGAAAATAAAAATTCAAGACCGGCCGAATGGCCGGTTTTTTTATTCCTCCCCTTATCCCCCCACCCTATTTACTCTGAGTATAGATAGTGATATATATAGGTGAAGCTCTACTTCACCATACGAGAAGAATAATGAAAAAGAATGGTGTTCCCGATGAGTCTGAGTGTGTCTTATTACGCATCTTGGTAGAAAAGCCCGAATTATACGGACTTGATATCATAAAAGAAGTAGGTGCACAGGGACCAGATGTGCTGAGGTTACTTCCACAGATGGAAAAAGAGGGTTTGGTTGTTTCCCGAGTGGAAACCATGTACTTAGGTTGGGGTCCAATGCGACGCCGATACCGAGCAACAGACCGCGGAAGAATTGTGGTCGAAAGAAAAAACCAACCAAAAAAGAAAACCGCGTAAGTGTTTTTCCTCCATGTGTAGAACGGCGAATCCCTTCGGGGATTCGTCAATTTTTTATTTATCTTAGTTTTTTAAAACTTCATCCAAAATCTCTGGTCTATATTCTTTAATGCTTGGAAGTATTCTGTCTTTTCCGTATTTTTCTATTAAACTTAGGGCATCTTTCACAGAATCTTCGTCTATTTTTGGAAAAAACTTCAGCCTATTTTCGTATTTAATGACTTTTAACTTCCCCTCCCTTTCCAAATTCTCTAAATACTCTTTCAAATCCTGAATTTTTATTTCTTCAACCACCGGCACAACCCTATCAGATGCAAATTCTATTTCATCCATACTTTCATTTTGAAAAAACAAGCTCTTCTCTAAAATATACAACGACCCGCCAACACCAGAATAATTTTTATCAAAAATACCCTCAACTTTTTCTACATAATAAGGTGTCCCGTCTTTTCCAAAACCCCAATCTGCAACAAGCGAGCCGCCGGGTCTGTTTATAAAAATCACAGCAAATGCCTTCCCGGTCGCGTATACGTATTCTTTTCCGTGCCCAGCCTCTTTTGGTTTGAGCTCTTTTAGTCCGCCTTCTTTTGTTCCGTGATAAAGGTGTTGCATAGAAAAATTATACCAGTTTCCAGTATTAGTTTATAAAAAATTGGACAAATCTCTCCCCTTCTGGTATATTGAGCGCATTACTGAGATTAACCGAACGGAGACTTTTGACTGAATGTCTATGAGACGAATTGTTTAAAAATGGCTTAAAATATAGATTTCTACGGAAATACGACGAATATGAGAGCAAGAATTCATTCTACATTTCAAACTAAAATTACGCTTACCGCGCTTGGTAAGCGGTCTCTTGCATAGACCAGAAAAAAGGCTCCTTTAAAGAGTCATGTCATTAAAAATAGTATTATTTCTCACAATCCTCACGGGGGTAGTAGGACTACTCTTAGGATATTTCCTAAGATGGCTTCTTACTTTGGGAAAAAGAGGAACACTCGAGCTTGAAATCAAGCAAAAATTAACCGACGCAGAAGCCGAAGCAACAAGAAAGATCAGTGCTGCAGAAAAAAAGGCCGAAAAACTCACGGAGGAGTCTAAGAGAGAGGCGAAGGAGAAAGAGGGTCAGTTCAAAAAGACCGAAGATAGGCTTATCAAAAAAGAAGAGTTTTTAGACAAAAGACAAACAGATATTGATAAGGAGGTAGAGAATATTAAA
>JBFIIZ010000056.1:0-3994 GCA_041601015.1 Minisyncoccia bacterium
GTCGAGACTGCTTGCTCTTACCGAAGATCCCATTGAGGTTGCCGTAGGAGCTCCCGATATGAACGGGAAGTCGCTCATATCCATCTGCCATGCGGCAGAAGGTTGCGGATTAAATATAGAATTAACCGACGAAGCTTCTGTTGAAGAGGTAATAAAAAATATCTATCAAGTAAATTAAATAAGATGAAAAGGACATTAATTGGTGATTTAAAAGAACACATAGGAAAAGAAGTGACTATCGCGGGATGGGTGGATGTTAGGCGTGATCATGGGAAACTTATTTTTCTAGATTTGCGTGACATGTCTGGATACGTGCAAATGGTAGCTCTTCCTTCACATGAAGACGCGCACTCTGTTGCAGAAACGCTAAGGCCTGAGTGGGTTGTTTCAGTTAAAGGAAAAGTAAATGAAAGGCCAGAGAAGATGAAAAACCACGACCAATCAAACGGTGATGTTGAAATAGAAATTCTTGAAATAAATGTTCTTAATGAATCAAAAACTCCTCCTTTTGATATTACAGAAGATACGTCTGGTGTTGATGAGAATATGAGACTTAAATATCGCTATGTGGATCTAAGAAGTCAAAGAATGCAAAGAAACCTTCGCGTAAG
Source organism: Minisyncoccia bacterium (assembly GCA_041601015.1). GTDB lineage: Bacteria > Patescibacteriota > Minisyncoccia > Phycocordibacterales > PCTT01 > 21-14-all-36-13. Next base: position 612 of record JBFIIZ010000056.1, read on the forward strand.
AAGTGAGTATATAAAGCACGTTAGGGATTTTCTCTTTTCACAAAAATTTACAGAAATAGAAACTCCATTACTTACAGAATCCACGCCAGAAGGCTCAAGAGACTTTGTTGTACCTTCAAGACACAATAAAGGTAAGTTTTATGCACTTCCACAATCTCCTCAGCAATACAAACAACTCCTAATGACAGGAGGCTTCGAAAGATATTTCCAAGTTGCAAAATGTCTTAGAGACGAAGACTTGCGAGCAGATAGAGGTTTTGAATTTACACAAATCGATATAGAAATGTCATTTGTAGAAAGGGAAGATGTAATGCAAATGATAGAGACAATGACAATTTATGCTGCAGAGAAAATGGGGAAGAAAATAAAAGAAACACCTTTCCCAAGAATTACTTATAAGGAAGCTATGGAAAAATATGGTGATGATAAATTTGATCTGCGTTCTAAAGAAGACAAAGAAAACGGCGTTCTTGCATATGCTTGGGTAGTAGATTTTCCTTTCTTTGAGCGTACTGATGAAGGTGGATGGACGTTTAGCCATAACCCATTTTCTATGCCTAAGAAAGAATTCTTAGAGGACCACCTACATGGAAGAAATATAGAAAATATTTTAACTACACAATATGATCTTGTGTGTAATGGTTTTGAGACTGCTGGAGGAAGTATAAGAGCACACGATAGAGAGATACTTGAAGCAACATATAAAATAATGGGCCACAAAGCCGACGAACTTAATGAGAAGGTAGGGCATATGCTTGAAGCATTTGAGCTAGGGACGCCTCCTCATGGAGGTATAGCATTTGGCTTAGAGAGAAGCGTTATGAACCTCACAGGAGAGGATTCTCTTCGTGAAGTTCAGGCTTTTCCACAAACACGAAGTGGTCAAACTGCAGTAATGCATGCCCCAAAACCACTAACACCAGAGCAACTAAAAGAGCTAGGTTTAGCTGCAGAAGAGGAGTAATCCTTGACAAAGTGGTTATAAAAATGGTATAATTAACTCAGGAAAGTTATCCAAATACCGATAACACCAGAACCTCAAACCAAAAAAAGATGGAAGACATCAAAAAGCTACTCTCGGTAGCACTCCTCGAAGCGGGTTTCATTATGGTCACCTACTGCTATGGTGGGCTCGCGAGCGGATGGTTCGTAGCAGAGAGGGGACGCCCCTTCTCGCACGGAATGAACAACGGCTGGTTCGTTGTCTATGATGAGAAAGGACGTCCATGGGCGTATCCTTCAGACCTACTAAAGGGCGAGCGCAAAGAGCTCATCCTGGAATACGGACTACTGGCGGGAGCTGGTGTTCCTACCAGCCACATGCCGAGCGAGTTTCGGCTGCTCTGGAAGAGCAGGAAGCTTCGAGGCACCCTCGTGGAGTAAACAAAGTTGTGAAGACAACTAAAAAACTCAAGCCCCGGCACGCACTCGCGTCCGGGGCTCTTTTTTATTTCACAGGCACAAGGAAAATTTTGCCTACCCGATGGTGTTCCAATATAAGCTCTTCTTCTTTAAAAGAAAAATGAAAGATCTCAGACACACTACCTTTAGTGTTCCAAACACCAAAGCGGTCTTTACCAATTTTTCTGTATTTATATTTTATATTTTCCCCAATAGGAACCACAATCTCTAAACTATCAGACTCATAGACCTCAACAGATAAAGATCTTATTATAGAACCAAAAGATTCAATAAGCGGATCTGTGATGTAGTCTGGGTTTAATTTCCATACTCCAGACAGCTGGTAAGTTGCATCCTCACTATCTATAGTAGCCATATTCTGCGCTACGCTTTTATTAACTGAAATAACAGAAATACACATCAAGGAAGCTAGGAGAATAGCGTATGTGTTTGGTTTTTTCATTGTGCACCTCGTATTTTTGTGTTCTGTCTTAAATCACATTATCACCTTATTATTAACCTCACAACTTGGTAGAATGTACCCATGCCTTTTGATATAAAAACATCAGCATATGAAGGTCCGCTGGATTTACTTATAGCGCTTATAGAAAAGCGTGAGGTTTTTATAAATGACATATCTCTTGCGCAGGTTACAGAAGATTATATTGAATATATAAATTCACTTGAAGAGCGTGACATAGACAATATGTCTGAGTTTGTTCTAGTTGCTTCAACTCTTGTCCTTATAAAATCCAAGTCTCTTTTACCAAAATTAGATTTATCTCCCGAAGAACAAGAAAGTATCGACGATTTGGAGACACGGGTTAAAAAATATCGACTTATAAAGTCTCTAACAGAAAAGATAATCGAAATATCGTCTGGTGGAGAAAGTTTTCCAAGAGGGGAGATGAAGAAGCAATTTATAAGTTTTGCTCCCTCAAAAGACATGAGTGTTGAAAATCTATTAACTGAAGCAAAATATTTAATAGAAAATCTACCAAAACCAGAACCCAAAAAACCGAAAGTTATGGTTGAGAAAACAATAAGCCTTAATGATGTAATAGATGATTTAAAAAATAGAATTCAATCCAATTTTAAAATGAGTTTCAATGAATATTCATCAAAAAGCTCAACAAAAGATAAAGCAGAAAAAGTAAATGTTATAATCTCTTTTCTTGCTCTCCTTGAATTGGTAAAACAAGGTACAGTAAGGGCTGAGCAAGACGAAGACTTTAAAGATATATCAATAGAAACAGATTCTTTGGGTGTACCTACTTATTAATATGGAAAATACAAAAAAATTAGAAAATCAAATAGAAGCATTACTCTTTGCAAGCGGTGATCCGCTCTTGATAACAACTCTTTCTAAAATTACAGGAGAATCAGAGAAATTAGTCAAAGAAACATTAGGGTCCTTAAAGAAAAGTCTTGATGATAGGGGAATTATGCTTATACATACAGATAGTGAGGCTTCTCTCTCCACGTCTCCAGAAATGGAAGATGTGGTCAAAAAATTACACAATGACGAAATAACAAGAGCTCTTGGTAAAGCTGGTATTGAGACACTCTCAATTGTTCTCTACCAAGGACCAGTGACAAAATCTCATATAGATTATATTAGAGGCGTCAACTCGGCCTTTGTTTTGAGAAATTTATTGATAAGAGGTCTTGTTGAAAGAAAAGAGAATCCAGAAAACAAAAGAGGTTTTGTTTATGTTTCCAGCGTTGACACTCTTAGGTATTTAGGAATAAGCTCTGTAAAAGATCTTCCAGAGTATGAGGAGGCGAGAAAATCTCTTGAGGGGGAGCTTATTAATGAGTAAACACGGGTTTCAAGTGTGATAATATATTCAATAAATGGATTACGATACAGAAACAAAAGAAGAAATTATAGAGGACATACTTCAAAAGCAATCTTTAAATAGAGGAGATTCAAATGAAGGAGTTGGTGTAACAGATGAAAACACTCAAACAGAAACACA
>JBFIIZ010000057.1:0-3919 GCA_041601015.1 Minisyncoccia bacterium
GTTGGCAATTTCCTCTAGTGCACGAATGGCTATACGAATTTCTGCATATTTTTCTCCTACTTCCCACGCTGTTTTCGGCTTTGCTTTTGTCATACAAACAGTCTATAGCTCTATTATATAAATTGCAAGAGTAAATTACTCTAAAAAATCAGGATTATCGAGTAAGAACTGTAACAGTAGTGGTGTTATTCTATTAACAACTTCTTCTTCGGAAGATTCGTCTGTGAGTCCTGCGAGCGTAAATATTGCATGGCAAACCTCGTGTAGTAGCACTTCCTTCTCTTTTGCTTTGGACATTTCAGGTCGTATCTTAATTATTTGTTGTTGGTGTAGACATTTTCCGCACTCTTCTTCGTCTATCATTAGGTTGTCATATTCTACGGGCCAATAGGAATATCCTATCTTTAGTTTCATGGTGTAAGTTTACCTTACTTTTTGTTGTTTTCAAACTTGCGATCTAAGGCCTTGGAAAGTAGGTGCAAGTGTCTGAGTCCACAAGAGGTATAAAAACGCCTTCTAGGTACCTTAAAATCGCTTAGGGACGGTAGTGTATGTTGGTCTGCACCTACGACAATCACATGCTAAACTGTCATAACACTTTTGTTTCTTCTTGAGCTTCTTTCTTCGGAGTTCTTCTTGGAAGTCTCTTGAGCCTATTCTTGGGAGGTTGTAGATCATATTGAGTAACCGATACGAGGATCAAATTTTATTTCTGTCTCTGGCCTTCCTCCATGGCGGTTCTTATCGACGTAAAATAGAATCTTTTGGTTGTATGGGTCTTCGAGTGCGTAATGGTCGCTCACTTCTTTTTGTTGTGCTAGGTCTTTCATTTCCGATACTGGCTCCTCTTTCCACAAAAACATTACTTGGTCTGCATTTTCTTCAATCTGTCCTGAGCCTCGTAGGTCGTGACATACTGGCCTTCTCCCAGCTTTGATAGATTCTCTGTTTATTTGGTGTAGGCAAATGACTGGTTTCTTGTGGAATTGTGCGAATAACTTGAAAGCCCTAGATATATTCCCAAGTTCGATTACGTTGTTTTTTTCTGTGGGATCTTTCACAAGTCCCAGATAGTCAACAACAAACAAATCTGCGTTCGAGTGTTTGTGCATATCAGCTAGAACCTCGTTCAGTTTTCCCTTTCGGCACTGTGTAATAAACCTTTCTTCGTATGTCCACAGTTCTCTAACCCTTTTTTGTACATCTGAATCAAATACACCTGCAAGTGTTTTCATTACCCTGACATTGACTTCTTCTTCGCTCATTTCAAGTGAAGTGCAGTGAACCGTCTTTTCGTTCTGTAGAGCGTAAGCGATTATGTAGGCCGCCATATAACTTTTACCGAGTCCTGATTTTGCAGCAAGGATACAGAGAGATGTATTTGTTAGACCGCCACCAAGACCCTTGTCTATTTCTTCAATTCCAATTTCTACTCTCGGCTTTGGGTTCTCGATGCTTTGTTTGATTCTTTCAATGTCGTTTTCTCGGAAGTCGAGCAATTGAGAAGTCTCAAGACCTATACGAATCATTTCGGCAGGAAGTTCAGCAGGAGGTATTTTTGTTGGGTCAAACGAAGAACAATTTCTAATTGCCCTACATTCCTTGAGAGATTTTAAGACATTTATCCACTCTGAAGGTGTACCAAATGGAGCATTAAACAGTTGCATTAAGTATTTTTGGTCGTCGTTGCTGATTACTTGGTTGATTCTTACAAAGTCTACAGAAGATTCTTCGTTGTGGACTTTTTTAATAGTCTCGAACAGGTGTGCGTTTCGTTTTTCTGTAAAGTCTTCCACCTCAAGGGCGTGGAGAAGTTTTATATCTCCTGACAAGATCAGTGTTATTGCCTGTTGTTCTGCTGGTAGGTTACGCATTTTCTTTGTAGGTAGAGAGATAAATACTTAGTTTCTTCGGCCTTAGGCCGTATTCCAGTGTGAAATAGTTTTTCTTTCTGTCATTGTCTCCCGTCAAAGAACCGTCACATTGCATGGCAGCCCAAGCCTGAACAATCTCTTCTGGTGTGAAAGCCTTTAAGGCCGATCTTAGTGCATCGACATAGATAGACGGTTTTTCAACACGACGCTTAGAGATACGTTCGTATTCTGAAAATAAAAAGTGGTCAACACCAACACCATTTTTCTTTTGTATATTTTCTTTTGTAATATTTTCTTTTGTAGGTTGCTTATCTGCAACTAGCTGTGTGGCTGTTCTGCAACTAGTTGTGTGCTGTTCTGCAACTAGTTGCTTATCTGCAACTAGCCACTCATTAAACAGCTTATTAAAGCCGTAAAACGTCTTACCTAGTTGCTTATCTGCAACTAGTATACGTTTTGCAACTAGAGACTCAATAGCTCGATAAACACTTGACCTATTTAATCCTGTTTTTTTCTCGAATTGAGTGTAGCTAATCCAGTCCACTTTTTTGCCATATCCCCATGTTGATCTGATAACACATAAGACTACTCTAAACTCCCTTCCGCTTAGGGGTTGAGAATATAAAGCTGAGAGTATATCGTTCCCTTCTTTTCCTGTAGCAATCTTCACAAATCCCGCTTCTGTTTGTGGATTATTCATAATTGAGGATAGGCGGAATTATTAAAATCCACTTTTTGCAGCCGTTAGGTACATAGATTTCACTCATATTATCCCATAGAAAAGTTTAAGGCATCCCCTTAATCTACAGCAGTTGTGGCAAAGAAATACATCGCAATCACACTGACTATATTGGCACTTTGAAAACCTTGTTACATGTCGATCTATGACTCCTTGTAGCCTAGAAAATTCTTTTTGACTATACCAAGTGTATTCCTTCGGTTTCGTTTTCAGGTTTGCCATATACTTTATTACTGGATCGGGAACGTCTATGAGTACGGGGTGCATATTACAAATAAAGAGAAGCCCCTTTAGCTGGCAGCAGGTACGAGAAACTTGCAGGTAACCCTATGTACTTGCTGCCAACCAAAAGAGCCAAAAATGAAATATGAGCTACCTGCATTACCCAAATAGTACACACCTAAAAATAAAAGTCAAACAGAAAAAATAATTGCAGTTTACATGACGTAGAGATGGGGGCACGAATTTCCTATTATCCATCCATTTGTTTTAGATGAGCAAATAATCAGATAGACAAAAAAACCAAGAAAGAGTAGTATTGTTGTGTGCATGAGTTACCACCAGAAGCAGATGAAGTAACAAGGCGAAAGTTAGAGAGGTTATCACAAAATCCAAACCTACTTCCTGCACACAGAATGCAACTGATAACATCGGTGATGGAAGACCAAAGGCAAAGAATAAAACGCATGACCGCTCCCAAAAAAGAAAAGTGAAAGTCTTCTACGACAGTAAAGAGCTATCAATGCTTGCTGATACTGTCGAGTCCAAAAGCCTTGTAGAAGACATGACAGAGACAGTAGAGAGAATGTACCACAGGGACGTAGCTTGTGTTCAACGTGAGACGCATGACGCTATTGCTGATTGTCTTGCAAAAGAAGAAGAGGCAATAGAGAGATATATAGAGATTAATAAGTGTGATTTTGAAGAAGCAGAAGAATGGGTAAAGGTAGCAATGGACGATTTTATAAAACGAAAAACATTAGAAGCTGACCAAGTGATAGAGGCTTTAAAAGGGCTTAGGGACTATCGATTAGTGTCAATACAAAAAATTTGTTCACAAAGTTAAATAATATATACTATGCTTATGTTAGTTGACCCTAATACTGGTATAACCCGCCAGACAATAGTCGACAGAGTAAAGGAGCATGAGTCGCATATTAAAAGAAGAGTACTCGCCAAGGTTCAAGAGTTTATGAAAGAACCCATACCTGAAAGCGCATATCAGAAGTGTTTAATGTATGGAGAAATGATAGACGATAACGGAGATGTGACAGAAGAATTCAACATAGACCAAGATTGGGAAGCA
>JBFIIZ010000058.1:0-3865 GCA_041601015.1 Minisyncoccia bacterium
TCTTTCTCAACATCAACAAACCATTGTTCTAATACTTGCGGTTCTATTGTTCCTCCACCCCTTGAGTTCTTAGCAACACGATTTTCATAATTTTCATCAATTCTTTCTACCAGACCTTTTTTATCAAGTTTCTCAACAATCTTATCTCTTGCGTCTTTGATCTTCATACCTTCAAACTCCTTAGCTATAGGCATAAGTTTTCCGTATTTGTCTATGATTTGCTCCATTTCCAGATCATGTTTTTTGGCTAAGTCAAAATCAACAGCAGAGTGCCAAGGCGTTATTGTCATCACACCTGTGCCGAATTCCATATCTATTACCTCATCTTTTATTATGGTTGCAGTTATTGGTCCGTTTATCCACTCTACTTCAAGCGTGTCTCCGTGTTTATAGTCAGAGTATCTCTTATCATCAGGATGCATCACTACATACTTGTCGCCAAACTTAGTCTCCGGCCTTGCGGTTCCAATAGTAAATGGTCCGTATTTTAAATAATAGAACTTTGATTTTTGGTCTTCATACTCAACTTCATCGTCAGATATAACAGTTTGCATTTTAGGATCCCAATTTACATTTCTGTGTCCTTTGTATATAAGACCCGCTTCGTACATTTTTTTAAAAGCAGTACGAACAGCAAGCTCTCTCTCTTCGTCGAGAGTGAAAGCTTCTCGAGACCAATCCACTGAAGCCCCCATTTTTCTTGTTTGCCCGACTATTGTGTCGTGGCTGTTTTTTGCAAACTTCTTAACGAGGTCTAAAAATTTATCTCTTCCTAAATCATGTCGATTTTTCTTTCCCTTTTTATAAAGTTCTTTCTCAACTTTTACTTGTGTGGCTATACCAGCATGATCTGTGCCGGGCACCCAGAGAGTCTTTTTGCCCAACATGCGGTTGAATCTAACCATTGTGTCTTCTATTGCAAGCATAAGAGCGTGTCCTGTATGTAGTGTACCTGTGACATTTGGAGGAGGGAGTACTATAGAGAATTTCTCTGCGTCTTCGCTACAGATATTATTATCTAAACACGTATCAGGGTTAAAAAAACCACTTTTCTCCCAAAGTTTATATATTTTATCCTCGCTTGAACTTGGGTCATAGGGACTCAAATACTTTTTGGGAATATTGTCTTCATTTCTGGTATTCATAGGCAAATAATAGCATTTTGGGGGCTATTTTAAAGGCTAACTTGACAAATCTTTCTTATGTGCTATGGTGCGTACAGATAAGGTCTATATAAGACCGAACTTTCACAATATAGGAGAAAAAAATGAAAAAGCGAAAGTTCTCAAAGAAGCTCACGCTCAACGTGAGTGACTTGAGAATCAAACAAATGAAAACCTGGCGATTAAGTCAGGTTCTCGGGTACCTGATGAAGGTACTTGAAACCTTATCTGCGATGATCGCAGATAAAGAAAACCCAGCTTCGATTGGGCTTAAGGAGAGGGTTGGATACTTCCTGCTGTCTACCTGGGGCCGCTTGCCCGCACAAGCTCAGCTTGAGTTGTTCGAAGTCTACAAGACCTTACACCCTGATCCTGGCAACAGGCTCTGGTCTGCGTTCCAGAAATGGGATGTGGAAAAGGTTCGTCAACGGGCGAAAGATGAAGCTAAGGACGCAGAACTTCGCTCTGCTCTGATTGAGGCTGTTAAAGGTGTATCTGGTGAAGAGCGTATTAACGCTGTTCGCAAGGAGATCCGTAAGGCTTTCGGTAGACAACACCTCGATGGGAAACGGTTTCGCTTCTCGGCTGCTTTTCTTAAAGCGAAGTTTCCCAAGGAACACATCGCTTTGATGCAAAACCGCCCTGTGCGTCGGATTGTGAGACAGAAGGCTCGGAAACGTGCTTCTGATGACCGCGCATCTCGTACGTCGGAAACTCTGGCAGATCAACTCCAACGCCTCTCTAGGGAGGGTAGGGTAGCCGTCACTGACGGCGTTGTCGCTTCTTCCAGAGGGACCGTTTACCATCGTGAGGATTCTGCTGAGGCGAGAGCTATCAAGCAGGAACACCGACGCCACTTTTTCTCTGCCGACGAGGCGGAGAAGGCGGGTTTTGTGCCAAGCGCGCAGTTTGTCAGACAAGAGCTCGCTGCCTAGTCTAGGCGGAGGTTCCCATCTGCACTAAGGCCAGCAACCCCGTAAGGTTGCTGGTCTTTTACTTTTTCATCTATAAGTCTTAAATACCCAGCAACCGCAATCATTACAGCATTGTCTGTTGCCATACTAAATTCTGGCAATAGAAGATTAACGCCGGAGTCTCTTGCAAGTATTATCATATTTTTCCTAATTTCTTTATTTGCAATAACCCCACCACCCAATATCAAAGTTTTGATTCCATTGTTCTCAATAGCATTTTTTGTTTTTTTAACAAGCACATCCACCACAGCATCTTCAAACTCTCGAGCTATCTCGAGTTTTTTTATTTCTGTTAGCTCTTTATCTTTTATTCTATATAGTACAGCTGTCTTAAGACCAGAGAAGGAAAAATCATAGTCATCGGTATTGATCATGGGTCTTGGTAGACTTTTGTTTGTTTGAAGTTCTCTGGCTCTGGCTTCATCAGCAAGGCGAGAGATTTCAGGTCCACCAGGGTAAGGCAGACTAAGCATTCTTGCGACTTTATCATAAGCTTCACCCACAGCGTCATCTCTAGTTTCTCCTATAATAACGTAATCAAACCAGTCTTTTATAAGCACAAGCTGTGTGTGTCCTCCTGAAATTAAAAGAGAAAGAGCAGGGAACTGTATTTGCACACCATCTTCGAACAGTGGTGAGAGTATATGACCCTCCATGTGATTTATTGGAACAAGTGGTTTGTTCCACACAAGAGAGAGTGCTTTAGCAAAATTAAGTCCAACCCAAAGCGCGGGTTCTAATCCGGGACCCTGAGTAACCGCTATAGCATCTATGTCTGGAATAGCCGTCTTGGGTATGAGTTCTTTGAATTGTTCTAATAGCTCCGTCTCTCTTTCTAGTATGTTGTCCACTTCTGGATTTACGTCTACAGAACCAGTGTTAAATAGCCCGGCTTCCGTAAGGGCTTTTTGCAAAAGAGGAACTAGGTTTTTAGAGTGCTCTCTTTTGGCGAGAGTTGGGTACACTCCACCATATTCGGCGTGTTTAGATGCTTGTGAGTATAGGGCATTTCCAAGAATTTTAAACTTCGAATCTATAAATCCACCAGTGGCTTCAACCACGGCAACAGCCGTTTCATCACAGGATGTTTCTATTGATAATATTTTCATGTGCGCGATGGAAGGATTGAACTTCCGACCTCATCGATGTCAACGATGCGCTCTACCACTGAGCTAATCGCGCAAACTGCGGAGGGAGAGGGATTCGAACCCTCGAAGAGCGTAAACCCTTACAGCTTTTCGAAAGCTGCGCATTCGACCACTCTGCCATCCCTCCGAGAAAAATATACCATGTTTTTGCCTTTATAATGAAAAATGGTATAGTTTTTATGCCTTTTGGCATCATTTACATTTCATAAGCCAATATATTATTTTATTGGCCCCATCGTCTAACGGTCAGGACATCGGCTTTTCATGCCGGCAATCGGGGTTCGATTCCCCGTGGGGTCACAAATTAGAAATTTAAATTTGATATACTTTCACAAGAATGAAAGTTAATATGCTTGACTATGACAAGGTTCGGTTTTCACCAAATATTTTATATTTGTATTTGAACCGACTTCTTATGCAAATAGGCGCCGGTATCTACGGCGCTTTTGGTGTTATATATTTTTACGAAAAATTTGGTTCTTCTATAGAAAAAGTTCTTGTATTGTATGCACTTCTATATGCCGCGTTTGTAATAGTTACGCATCTTGGAGCAAAACTCATCAGCTCTCTAGGTATGAAA
>JBFIIZ010000059.1:0-3704 GCA_041601015.1 Minisyncoccia bacterium
ATCGCGGTGGGTTTTTTCTTTTGCTACAATACATAAAGTAAAAAAGTAAAAATGAAGTATTTAAAGAAAATGAAAAAAATAGAACTTACATGGAGAGAGGGTGCTTATTTGGACCCAATGTCTATTGTGCATTTTCTTGCAGGTGTTCTTGCTTACTACTTATTTATGGTGATATTAAACTTGTCTTTTCCGATTTCATTCGGTGTAACACTTCTAGGAGCTTTTTTGTGGGAAATGTTTGAAGTGTCTATAAATGTTATTGAAAAATTATCTAATAAAGTAGTAGATATATGTTTGCCACTCGCCTCCTTTTTGTTGGTGCACAATTTTGTTCCTGAAGATAAACTAGAGCTAGTTTTTGCGACCTCTCTATCTGCATTTTTGATATTAGGTTTTGTTGGGGCTTACTATTACTTTAGACATCAGGAGGGGCTGTAGACTTATGAAATTAAAAAAGACACTAATTTTCAACTTCATTCTAGTAGTTGTTGTTATATTTTTTGTTGGACTGCTTCAAAGTATAGATTTTGATAATTTGGGTAAAGATTCAAGCTCGGTAGATCTAAAATCCCCACAAATCTCTTTGGTGGTAGGAGACACAAGAGTTAATTTAGAGGTCGCAGATAAAAATAGCAATAGAATGGTAGGTTTATCTGGCAGAGAGTTCTTGATGTTTGACGAAGGAATGATTTTTGTTTTTCCTGTTGCTGGTATTCATGGTTTTTGGATGAAAGATATGAATTTTCCGATAGATATTGCTTGGGTGGATGAAGATTTTAGAGTCGTACACATAGAAAACTCTGTTTTGCCGTCAACTTATCCAAAAATATTTAGACCAGAGGTTGATTCTAATTATGTTATTGAAGTTGTGTCAGGTTTTTTCAAAAGTCATGAAATTAAGGTGGGAGATATTTTGATTTTAGAAAATTTTCTATAAAAATACCCCTACGCTGTAGGGTGTCTAGGAGAGGGTGTTTACACCAGAGTTTTTTTACTGGGTTATTGTGAAAATTGGACTTATCCACACGTTCACTTGTCTTCCGTCGTGTAAAATTATAGTCCAGTTTTATTAAAATCCTTTAATTTTATAAAGAAAAATGCCAAAAACAACACAGAACTCATCAAAAGTGACTCAAAAAGCAAACAAACCGAAAAAAAATGAATTTGTGAAAAGAGTCTTGAAAAGAGATGGTTCTATAGTTCCTTTTGACATTTCTAAGGTTACAGAAGCTGCTTATAAGGCGATGAAAGCTGCTGAAGAGGGGTCTCAAGAGGAGGCTGAGCTTGTGTCTGCCAAAGTTCTTGCAGAACTCGTTAGGATTTCAAGAAGATACAAGAACTTCGTGCCCTCTGTGGAAGGTATTTCAGACTCTGTAGAAAAAGAGCTAATGCTTGGAGACTATGTTCAATCAGCAAAAGCTTATATTTTGTACAGAAACGATAGAGCTAAGTCTCGAAAAACAGAAAGACAGATTCCGTCTGAGGTTTTGGAAAAAGTGAAAGAAAGTAGTAAGTATTTTAAAGGTTCATACAACGAATTTATTTTCTACCAGTTCTATGCTCGGTGGGAAGACAGCCTTGGCAGAAGAGAAACTTGGGTTGAGGCTATAGATAGGTTTATGGATTACATGAAAGAAAACCTAAAAGATAGTCTATCCCCAAAAGAGTATAAAGAGGTTCGAGAGGGAATGCTAAATCAAGAGGTTTGTCCGTCTATGAGGTTGCTTTGGTCTGCGGGAGATGCTTGTAGAAAAACAAATGTGTGTTCATACAACTGTGCCTACATAGCACCAACAACGTGGAAAGATCTTTCGGACATAATGTATGTTTCAATGTGTGGTGCTGGTTGTGGTTTTGCGGCTGAACCAGAGAATGTTGAACAATTTCCTCAAATTCAAAAACAAACAGGCAAGATGGCAAAAACAATTGTGGTAGAAGACAGTAAGGAGGGTTGGTGTGAAGCCTTTGTGAAAGCTTGTACTGCATGGAGTAAAGGTAAAGATGTTGAGATAGATTACTCAAGGATTCGTCCGGCAGGGGCAAGGTTGATTACTATGGGAGGAAGGGCTTCTGGACCAGCTCCACTCGAGGACTTAATGAAGTTTACAAAAAGAAAGATGTTGGCAAAACAAGGAAGGAGGCTTTCTACTCTAGACCTGCACGACATAATCTGCCAAATAGGGCTTATTGTTGTGGCTGGAGGGGTAAGAAGGTCTGCGTTGATTTCGTTGTCCTCACTTGATGATAGTGACCTTAGAGATGCTAAAAAAGGTGCTTTTTGGCAAACAGAAGGGCAAAGAAGTATGGCTAACAACTCAGCTGTCTATGAGTCACGCCCTACAGCAACAGAATTTCTAGAAGAGTGGTCAGCTCTTGTGAGCTCAGGCTCTGGAGAGAGAGGTATATATAATAGGGGTGGTTTAGAAAAACAATTACCAGAAAGAAGATGGGCAAAACTAAAGAAAGAAAAACAACCAGGAATGAATCCTTGTGGCGAGATTTATCTGAAATCAAAACAGTTTTGTAACCTAACAAGTATTGTTATTCGTCCTGAAGACAAGGAAGTTGATTTGAAGAGAAAAATGAGACTTGCAACCATATTAGGTACTTATCAAGCGTCTCTTACGAATTTCGAATATATTTCTCCCAAGTGGAAGAAGAATTGCGACGAGGAAGCTTTACTTGGTGTTTCTCTAACCGGGTATTATGACAATAAGATGGTACGAAATGATAAAGTGCTTTCTAATCTTAGAAAAGAAGCATTGCGGGTAAACAAGATATACTCAAAGAAGATTGGTATAAACGAATCAACTTCTGTTACTTGTGTTAAGCCTCATGGTAATTCAGGACAGCTTCTTGGGGTTGGTTCAGGTATGCACCCATGGTACTCACCTTATTTTATTAGGAGGGTTAGAATTAGCGTTAATGATCCACTTTTGAAGCTAGCTCAAGATCAAGGGGTTCCTGTTAAACCAGAAGTTGGATACTCTACTTCTAATGCAACCACCATGGTGCTTGAGTTTCCGGTAGCTGCACCTAAAGGGGCAGTGTTTAAGAATGACGTATCCGCCTTAGATTTCTTGGAAGAATGGAAGAGGCTTAAAATTAATTTTACTGAACATAATCCTTCTGCAACTGTATATGTGAGTGACGATGAGTGGCTCGCAGTTGCTAACTTTATATATCAAAACTGGGATATAGTGGGAGGGTTGTCTTTCTTGCCTAGAAATGACCATATTTATCAACTAGCTCCTTATGAAGAGATTAGTAAAGAGGAGTATGAAAGAAGAATGAATGAGCTTGGACACTTAGATTTCTCAAAATTAATACTCTATGAAGCTGATGACAACACAACTGGGGCCAAAGAACTTGCTTGCGTTGGAGGAGCTTGTGAGGTTTAAAATATATAAATAGTTTGTAAATGAAAAAACCCGCCGTTAAGCGGGTTTTTTCATATATTTTGATTTCGGTATCTATAAGCCGGATTCTGTAATAGATGACCATTTATCTCGATGTGCTGTCGCCAACACACTCTAGCGGCACTCCAGCCGAAGCTGGCACGGCCTTGCACGCGGGTGAGGATTTAGCCGTTTCACTCCAAAAGTTTCCAATTGGACTCACCAAATATATATAAATACATATTCGGTGCTGACCCTTTTCAGGGAACAGCGTCTCTGCTCGCACCTCTAGGATTTCTCCCGACG
>JBFIIZ010000060.1:0-3650 GCA_041601015.1 Minisyncoccia bacterium
CAACAGTGGAAGAGGTAAATGAGATATTTAGAAGAGCAGCAAAATCAAAAAGATGGAAAGGTATATTAGATGCAAGCGAAGAGCCACTTGTTTCTTCTGACATAATAGGGAATACGCACGCATCTATTGTAGATTTACCCATGACAAAAGTTGTCGGAGGTAACCTAATAAAGATACTTTCTTGGTATGACAATGAAATGGGTTATACAAACACCCTTGTAAGACATGTTATTAGCACAGCACAAAGCTTAAAATAAAATATTAATATGAAAGTTTTTATAGGCACAGATCACGCGGGATATGAATTAAAAGAAGCACTAATCCCCTTTCTTATAGAACTTGGTTATGAAGTCGCTGATAAAGGCGCTTTCAATTTTGACGCTGAAGATGATTATCCTGATTTCATAGTCCCTGTCGCTAAAGAAGTTTCAGAACACCCTCTGCACACACGCGGTATCGTAATTGGTGGTTCTGGACAAGGAGAAGCGATAGTCTCAAATAGACATAAGAATGTTCGAGCAGCACTTTATTATGGCGGAAGTGAGGAAATAATAAAACTTGCTAGAGAGCACAATGATGCAAACGTACTTTCTTTAGGTGCGCGATTTCTTTCAGTAGATGAAGCCAAAAGAGCTGTAGAAATGTTTTTAAAAACTGAATTCTCTGGTGATGAGCGCCACGAAAGAAGAATCAAAAAAATAAATAATTAAATAGATGTCTAGTATAGAAGTAGTACCCGCAATAATCCCAAAAAGTCTTTTGGATATACATGAACACGTTGGCCGTGTTAAGGATTTAGTGCATAAGGTGCAAATAGACGTAATGGATGGACATTTTGCGCCTACTAAAAGTTGGCCGTTTACAAGTTCTGAAGATAGAGAAAAGTTACAAGAAATGTCACAAGGACAAGAATTACTTTTTCACGGATTAGATTTTGAGGTAGATATGATGATAGATAATCCTCAGTATTTTATGGACGATTGGATCAATATAGGAGCATCATCTCTTGTTATCCACAATGACAGTACAGATAGCCTCGATTTTATTATAGAAAGCGCAAGAACGAGAGGTGTTTCTGTTGGTGTTGCTTTCAAGCCGTCTTATGGCCCTAGGCAAATCGAAGAAAGAATAAGCAATATTAGCTTCATACAAATAATGGGAAGTGATAGGATTGGATATAATGGAGTTGCTCTCGATGAAAGGGTTTATGATATCGCAAGTGAATTAAGGTTGAAGTATCCACATGTTACAATTGCAGTTGATATAGGTGTAAACAAAGAAACGGCACCAAAACTTATTGAAGCAGGAGTTGATAAACTTATATCTGGTTCAGCAATTTTTGAAAGTGAAAACATAAGCGAAGCAATAAATTTTTTCAAAAACATACAATAAATGGCTCATTTACATGATGACAAAATAAAGGAGTTAGAACTTAAGGCGAACGACATTCGCACCTCTATTATTGAGATGCTTTTATCGGCAGGCTCTGGTCACACAGCTGGCCCTTTGGGGATGGCCGATGTGTTTACATATTTATATTTTGAAGGTTTAAAACATAATCCAGATAAGCCAGATTGGCCCGAGCGGGACAGACTGGTGCTTTCAAATGGACATATTTGCCCTGTTCTTTATGCTTCCATGGCACATTCGGGGTATTTTCCAGTAGAGGAGTTAAATAAGTTGCGTAAATTTGGTTCACGTTTGCAGGGACACCCTCACAGAGAATTCCTTCCATATGTAGAGACTTCATCTGGCCCCCTTGGTTCAGGTCTCTCTCAGGCTGTAGGAATGGCGCTTGCCGACAGAATAGACAACGGTAAATCTAGCGATATGTTTTTCTATTGTTTAACTGGAGATGGTGAGCTTGACTCTGGACAAAACTGGGAGGCCCTTATGTTGGCTGGAAAAGAGCAACTACATAATTTAATTGTTGTGGTAGACAGAAACAATATACAAATAGACGGGTTCACAGAAGACATCATGCCACTTGATCCCCTGTCTGATAAATTTGAATCATTTGGTTTTCATGTGATAGATGTAGATGCTCACAACTTTGAATCAATTCATGAAGCATTTGGTGAAGCAAAAGCTGTATTTGAAAAACCATCTGTGATAATTGCACACACAATACCCGGCAAGGGAGTAAAAGAGTTTATGCGGAAAGCAGAATGGCACGGCAAGCCACCTTCCAAAGAAGAAGGCAAAATGGCACTTGATGAGCTTAGAACATTAAGGGGACAAATAACAAGTGAACACGAGTAGTTTATGTTAGAAGAGAGTTTAGATAAAAAAATATTTGATACACCAGACCAAAAAGCAATACGCGAAGGTTTTGGTGAGGGACTTTTAGAAGCAGGTAGGCAAGATGAGAAGGTTGTCGGTCTTTGTGCTGACCTAACTGGTTCTACAAAGATGAACTTTTTCAGAGATGAGTTTCCAGAGAGATATGTGCAAATAGGTGTAGCAGAACAAAACTTGGCATCAGTCGCTTCAGGTATGGCGGCAATGGGAAAGATTCCATTTATTACATCTTATGCAATGTTTTCACCAGGGCGAAATTGGGAGCAGATTCGTACAACTATTTGTTATAACAACGTTCCTGTTAAAATTGCAGGTTCTCATGCTGGTGTTTCAGTTGGCCCAGACGGTGGAACACATCAAGCTATTGAAGATATTGCTATAACGCGAGTAATTCCAAATATGGTGGTACTTTCTCCATGTGATGCTATAGAAGCCAAGAAGGCAACCATAGCTTGCGCAAAAACTAAATTCCCTACTTATATCAGACTTGCTCGAGAAAAGACTCCGGTTATAACAACAGAAGAAACACC
Organism: Minisyncoccia bacterium; assembly: GCA_041601015.1. Taxonomy (GTDB): domain Bacteria; phylum Patescibacteriota; class Minisyncoccia; order Phycocordibacterales; family PCTT01; genus 21-14-all-36-13. The sequence goes on from JBFIIZ010000060.1 coordinate 2,832, forward strand.
GTTTGAAATAGGAAGAGCACAAGTGTTCTGGAAAGGCGATAAACCAGAGGTTGGAATAATCGCAACGGGTGCTTTGGTGTATAAAGCACTTAAGATTGCAAAAGAGCTAGAAGGGAAGATTGAAGTGACCGTACTAAATTTGGGAACAATAAAACCATTTGATGAGGAAGCTGTGGTTGAGTTGGCTAAAAAAACTGGTGCTATTGTTACTGTGGAAGAGCATCAAATACGAGGCGGTATGGGTTCTGCTGTTGCGGAAGTTTTGGCAAAAAATAATCCAGTTCCAGTGGAATTTGTGGGTGTTGATGATAAGTTTGGACAATCAGGAACTCCAGAAGAGCTGATTGAGTACTATGGAATGGGAGAAAGTCATATTAAGGATGCGGTAGAGAAAGTTTTAAAACGAAAATAGACAATATAAAAACAGAACTCTTGACTACACCCTAAATATGCGTAGTCTTTTCTTTGGAATATGCTATTTAAACAAGGAGGAGAAAATGGCTTTTGAGGTAGAAAAAAAGCTCGCTCTTACAGAGAGTGAGCTAAAAAAATTAACTGAAGGAGCTGAATTTCTCGGCTCTGAAACGTTTTGTGATTTGTACTTTGACTACCCTGATTACAGACTTACTTGTGGCGATATATGGCTTCGTGAAAGGGCGCGAGCTCATAGAACCACACCACAGGTGAAGTTTCCGATTAGGTCGGGTGGCAGAACAAACCTCAGTGATCAGTACCAAGAGATTGAAGGTGAAAATGAGGTTCTTGAAGCTCTTGGTTTCGAGAGTTTAGGAGAGTCTAACTTTCAGGGTAAGCTAAGGG
>JBFIIZ010000061.1:0-3375 GCA_041601015.1 Minisyncoccia bacterium
AGGGCGGTTCGTGATGCCGCAAAAGCAGCCGGAGCGAGAGAAGTGTTTATCGTAGAGGAACCAATGGCTTCTGCTATTGGTATTAGGTTACCAATACATGAACCTATGGGCTCCATGATTATAGACATAGGTGGCGGTAATTCTGATATTGCAATAATTTCTTTGGATGGTCTCGTCTGTTCAAAAAATCTTAAAATAGCAGGTGATAAATTTAATCAGGATATTATCGCTTACGTGAGAGATGAGTTTAAGATTTTGATTGGAGAGAAAACAGCAGAAAGGGTCAAGAAGTTTACAACGTCAATTACTCGACCAGAAAAACCTCTTGAGGCTGTTATAAAAGGAAGAGATCTTGTTACCGGTTTACCCAGGGAGGTTTTGATAACAGACTCAGACACAAGAGAGGCCCTATCACACTCAATAGATACACTTGTTGAGTCTATTAAAGATGTAATGGAAACAGCACCACCCGAAATACTTGCTGACGTTATGCACAGGGGAATGTTTCTTGTTGGTGGGGGATCATTACTAAGAGGCCTAGATGAGTTCTTGAGTAGTTGGCTTAAGATACCTGTTTACAGGTCAGATGACCCGCTTACAGCAGTTGCTCGTGGTACTGGTGTGATTCTTGAAAACTTACACGAATTTGAAGACATACTAATCTACGATGAACAAGCGCTACCAATTCAAAAATAAACAGGCTCGTACTAGATCTCAGCTACAAAAAAGAACAGCTTCTTGGGTCATTGGTGGTTTTTTACTTTTCTCTGTTATTTCTTTGGTTTGGCCAAATTTTCTTACAGGAACGATACATGCGATATCTATTCCTTTTTGGAAAGCGAAAGTAGAGTTGGTAGATAGGTCCGTACTTTCAAATGTAACAACCTACTTTAGAAGTAAAAATAAACTAAATCAGAACAACCTATTACTTGAGGAGGAGCTTAAAGAAGCGAGACACCTTTTGTTAGAGCTTGAGTTAACAAAAGCAGAAAACTCTCATTTACGAGAGTCTCTTGGGATGAAGGGTGTTTTTGAAGACTCTACTTTAGCTTATGTTTTGGTTAAGCCAAATAATTCTCTTTATGACATTCTTGTGTTAGACGCAGGGATTGGTGAAGGTGTGCGGGTAGGAGATATGGTTAGGTACGGTAATTCTATTATTATTGGTGAGATTGTGGGTGTTGAAGAAAGGACTTCAAAAGCAAAACTTTTCTCAACACCAGACGAGCAGTCAGAGGTTGTTATTGGTGGTTCACTTGCTGCAACCGCTGTTGGACAAGGTGGTGGTAATTTCAAGATACTTTTACCTCGAGACATAACCGTTAAAGAAGGTATGGCTGTTAGGTTATCAAATTTCCCCAGAACTCTTATTGGTTTTGTTGAGGTCATTGAGAAACAGCAGTCGGACTCATTTCAGGATGTGTATGTAAAAAGTCCAATTAACATGAACGAAGTAGAAACTGTTTTTATAATTAAGGGAGGTGAATAGTATGTTGAAAAGATTTACTTTGAATATAATTTTTTTACTGTCTATTATTTTGATGCCATGGTGGGTGTCTGTTTTGTTTGGAGTATTTTTGATTTTTCATATTGAAGGATATTACGAAGTTATAGTTGCTGGATTCGTATTAGATTATATGTATTCTGCACCTACAGAAATATTTTATAATTTTCAATTTGTTTACACTCTTATTTTTTTGTTTTTCTTTGGAATCTCTGTTCCTTTGAAAAAGGTGCTGAGGGGTTATCATAAATAATATGTTTGGTAAAAAAAGATTTGGCTCAAGTAAATATAAAGACATTGATCCTGATGAGATTTTTCTTGACTCACAAAACGCTCCCAAATTTGACGTTCACCAGTTAGAAGGGAGGTTGGAAAGACCTATAAGTAAGTGGGCTCCAAGGTTAGTCGGGTTTTTTTTCACTCTTGTTGTGTTGGGTTTCTCCGCACAACTTTTTTCTCTGCAATATGTTAATAGCAGTCTATATGTTGACCGAAGTGAGAATAACCATCTTCGTCATGAAATTATTTTTGCAGACAGAGGGATTGTTTACGACAGAAATGGAACCGAACTTATATGGAATGAACCAAATCTAGAAGGCGAATATTCTATAAGAAAATACTCATCTTTGTCGGGTCTCGCGCATGTGCTTGGATATGTTGCATATCCGCAAAAAGACGATAAAGGATATTTTTTTGAAGATGAATTTACACCAAAAGATGGGGTTGAGTTAGGTTTTTCTGAGGTTATTGCTGGAGAAAATGGTATTAGAATTTCTGAGAGGGATGTATTTTCCGAAACTGTTTCTGAGAGCACAACTCTTTCGCCTAAAAACGGTAAAGACATAATTTTATCTATTGATAGTCGTGTACAACACAATCTTTACGAATACATAAAAAGCCTTGCTCTTAGTGTTGGTTTTAAAGGAGGGGCTGGTGTTATTATGGACATAAAGACTGGTGAGATTATTGCAATTACAAGCTACCCAGAGTATTCGTCGCAAGTTTTAACTGACGGGGTTGATGAAGAAGAAATAGACTCCTATGTTTCAAATCCTTACACACCATTTCTCAATAGAGCAACCTTGGGTCTATATACACCCGGCTCTATTGTAAAACCATTTGTGGCCATAGGGGCTTTAAATGAAAATGTTATCGGTGAGTTCAAAAAGATAATAAGCACTGGAAGTATTAGGATACAAAATCCATATGATCCCGAACTTTTCTCAATATTTACAGATTGGAAGGCTCATGGAGCTGTCGATGTAAGAGATGCTCTTGCTGTGTCGTCTAATGTGTATTTTTATGAAATTGGTGGTGGTTTTGAGGACCAAGAGGGTTTAGGTATAGAAAGATTAGAAAAATATATTAGAGCGTTTGGTGTAGGGGAAAAGACAGGACTTGAAGGTCTTGGTGAGGTCGAAGGTGTTATTCCAAACCCAGAGTGGAAAAAAGAGAATTTTGAAGACGGAGATTGGCGACTTGGAGATACGTATAATACAGCTATTGGACAATATGGTTTCCAGGTCACGCCAATACAAATGGTTAGGGCTGTGGGGGGTATTGCAACAAATGGTTTAATGGCGAAGCCTAAAATAGAAATGAATCAAAAAATCGATATTAAAGAGGTTGGTGTTCGCATAAACAATCATTATTTTGAAGTAATACGAGAGGGAATGAGGCAATCAGTAACAAATGGTATATCGAGTGGACTTAATCTACCTTTCGTTAAGGTTGCAGCGAAAACAGGAACAGCAGAACTTGGTGTGTCAAAAAAATTAGTAAATTCGTGGGTTACTGGATTTTTCCCGTACGATGAACCAAGATATTCTTTTGCTGTTGTTATGGAGAGGGGGTCAAGAGATAATCTTACT
>JBFIIZ010000062.1:0-3237 GCA_041601015.1 Minisyncoccia bacterium
ATATTCTGAAAATGGCAAAAGTTAAACTAGAGGAGGCGAGGGTGAGTTTACGGGGTTCTCGTGATGATGTATGGAGTGAGTTGCAAGCAAAAGAAAAAGCAGGAGAGATAGGTGAAGACGTTAAATTTACAGCTAAGGAAGAAATGGAAAAACTTGTAAAAAATGCAAATACAAGGTTTGATGAGCTTTACTCTTCAAAAGAAAAAGAAATAATGAATTAATATGACAGTTATTATATTTATTTTAGTTTTGGCGATTTTGATTATTGTCCATGAATTTGGACATTTTATTATTGCCAAGAAAAGCGGAATACGAGTAGATGAATTTGGTCTAGGTTTCCCCCCAAAAGCTTATGGATATAAACCAAAAGGTAGCGAGACCACTTACTCACTAAACTGGATTCCTTTTGGTGGTTTTGTTCGTATATTTGGAGAGGATCCAACAGACGAAACTGCCGTTGATGGACCAGAGAGCTCTCGAAGTTTTATAAATAAAAGCAAGAGTACACAAGCTTTTGTAATAGTAGGCGGGGTGTTGTTTAATATTATTTTTGCTTGGATACTTTTCTCGGGGGGGCTTATGTATGGTATGCCTTACGCGGTAGACGATAGATATGCAGATCGAATAGGAGAAACCTCAATACTTGTAACAAGCGTTATGGGTAACTCTCCTGCTGAAGTGGGAGAGATGCTGCCTGGTGACAGTATAGTTTCTCTAAACGGTGTAGAAGAACTGACGGTTGACTCTGTACAAGAATATATTGCTGGAAGTGAAGGAGAAGAAATAACCTTAACGGTAGAGAGGGCTGGTGAAAATGTAGAACTGAAGATTGTACCAGAGACAGGTTTGATAGGAGATGTGTTTGCGGTTGGTATCTCAATGTCTGAAGTTGGAACCTTAAAACTCCCTGTTCACTTAGCAATGATAGAGGCAGCTCGTATATCTTGGGATATGATAGTGGGTGTTACAGTAGGGTTTTCTATGTTTATTTTTGAAGCTGTTACTGGTTCGGCAAATCTTGCTGGAATTTCTGGACCTGTTGGTATTGCTGGTTTGATAGGGGACGCATCGATGCTTGGATTTATTCACCTTATTACTTTTACAGCTTTCATATCAATAAACTTAGCTGTTTTAAACATGATTCCATTTCCAGCTCTGGACGGTGGAAGATTACTTTTTATATTGATTGAGAAGATTAAAGGTTCACCTATAAACCCTAAGATTGCAGGAACACTCAATTTCATAGGTTTTGCACTCCTCATACTGCTTTTGGTTGTTGTTACTTATAACGACATAGTTAGGCTGTTTTAAATCTTTCTCAAAAAAACGCCCCGCTCTCTCTGTGAGAGAACGGGGCCCTGGCCGAATGAGTTTTAGTTAATCCTTCGGTTGGGTTTGCTTCTGCATGAGCATCTGCTTATTTGTGGGACAGAAACATAATTTACATCACAAAAAATAAGTGTCAAGCATAGAATAAGCAATTTTGACCATACATTTCATTTAACGTAGAATACACACATATAGCATGAGACAGAGCAATCTATTTACAAAAACGCGCAAGGAAGCCCCAAAAGACGAGGTTTCAAAAAATGCCCAATTATTGGTACGGGGTGGTTTTGTTAATAAAGAAATGGCCGGTGTTTATTCTTTATTACCGCTTGGTTTAAGGGTAATGGATAAAATATCAAAAATTATAAGAGAAGAAATGGATGCCATAGGTGGACAAGAGGTTCACATGACTGTACTACAAGACTCAGCACCTTGGGAAAAAACAGGAAGATGGGACGACAAGGTTGTTGATGATTGGTTTAAGACAGATTTAAAAGGGGGTGGAACTTTAGGTATGGCTTTTACTCACGAGGAGCCTCTCACTAAACTTCTTAGGAACCATATACATTCATATAAAGATTTACCAGCATTTCCATACCAGATTCAAACCAAGTTTAGAAACGAACTTAGGGCTAAAAGTGGAATGATGAGAGGCAGAGAGTTTTTGATGAAAGACTTGTATTCGTTTATGGCAAACGAAAAAGAGACGGATGAATTTCACAAAAAAGTCACTGTTGCTTACATGAATATTTTCAAGCGAGTTGGTATTGGTGATATAACATACGCGACGATTTCAAGTGGTGGTAGTTTTTCTAAATATTCAACAGAATTTCAAACACTATCAGAAGCAGGTGAGGATACAATACTGATTTCGGAAGATAAAAAAGTTGCAATAAATAAGGGGGACTATAGTAAAACACTTCTAAAAGATTTTAATCTTGAGGGGGTTGCTTTTGATGAGAAAAAATCTATAGAAGTTGGTGACATATACAAATTAGGTACCAAATATTCAGACGCAATAGGTCTTACTTATAAAGACAAGGACGGAAAAGAACAACCAGTAAATATGGGAAGTTATGGTATTGGGGTGGGTAGATTAATGGGAACCATTGTGGAGACCCTGTCAGATGATAAAGGAATAGTGTGGCCAGAGAGTGTTGCTCCGTTTAGGGTTCATCTCGTGAGCCTTCTTGTCAATACTGACAAGAGCAAGGAAGCAGATAAACTTTATAAAAAGCTTGTAGATTCTGGTATTGAGGTGCTTTATGACGATAGAAATATTGGCGCTGGTGAGAAATTAGGGGACGCTGATCTTATAGGTATACCATACAGGGTACTTATTAGTGAAAAGACTCTAACGGCAGGAAAGGTTGAGTTTAAGAAAAGAACAAACAAAGAACCCCAAATGTTGGATGAAAACGAGCTTATAGAAAAGCTTGTATGATAAGAGATAGAATAAAAAAGATAAAAAATAGAATTTCTCCAATTATCTCTAACGACATAGGAATAGATTTGGGCACGGCAAACACTCTGGTTTATCTAAGAGGAAAAGGGATTGTTGTAAATGAACCCTCTGTTGTTGCATTAAATCAAAAAACAGGACAGATTGTTGATATTGGCTCAGGTGCGAAGTTAATGCTCGGCAGGACTCCGGCCCATATATCAGCCGTAAAACCCCTTATAGGAGGCGTGATTTCTGATTATGAAGTTACAGAAGAGATGTTGGCATATTTAATAAACAAGGCACAGCAAAACGCTTCAAAAAAATTGATAGGACCTCGCGTTGTGGTAGGGTTCATCAATGGGAGCCGTAGCAAGCGCCTGCACATCAGGGAATCGATCGACGAAGCGATTGAAGTAGGGAATGACGGTGGCAACCTGGGTCTGCTGCAGCATCACCTCGGACAC
>JBFIIZ010000063.1:0-2916 GCA_041601015.1 Minisyncoccia bacterium
GAAGACCTTTGATAGTTTTCTTGAGTCCGCAGACGAAAAGAAAATAGAAAAGGTGTACCGTCCATGTAATGGAAGAAATTCCTGCCCGGCGCACATTAAATAGTTTAGTCCGGATGCGTAGCATTCGGGCTTTACTATTTAACCGTTCGGGCAGGATTCGAAGACCTTTGATAGTTTTCTTGAGTCCGCAGACGAAAAGAAAATAGAAAAGGTGTACCGTCCATGTAATGGAAGAAATTCCTGCCCGGCGCACATTAAATAGTTTAGTCCGGACGCGAAGGTGTTCGGATTTTACTGTTTAATCTTTCTGGCAGAGTTACAATTTAATTTTTGACATAAATAAGTTTTATGGTATTTTGTTTTTAGGTTGTAATAACAAATCAGCGGTGATAGCTATGGGACTTTTTGGTCCATATAAGTGCATGAATTGTGGTGGTTCTGGTGAAGTGAACCACAGAACAGAGAATTTCTCTGATATTCGTGGCGGTATTGACGTAGACTTTAGAACTTCAGACATTTGTCCTTCTTGTGAAGGCACGGGCTTTGCAACAAAACATAAGCCTAAAAAGTCTGTAAAAATACAGTGTCCTTCCTGCTATGGCTCTGGTGAAGAACGTGAGTATGATCCAGATAATGACAGAATGGTTACTGTTCGTTCAAGGTTTGGTGGAAGCAAGTGTAGTCAGTGTCATGGATCTGGAACGATTTACGACTGATTATAAAACCCCGGTTCTTAATTGAATCGGGGGCTTTTTATTTTGCGGGTCCACCAGGACTTGAACCTGGAACGGTGGTTTTGGAGACCACTGTTTTACCAATTAAACTATAGACCCAAGTGAGGAGCATAATGAATGCTCGTATGCATTATCTCCGAACGCAGAGCCTATATCAAATGCAATGAAGATATAGACCTAAATATTATTATATGCTCAAAATACTAGCACAGAAAATAATATCAGTTAACAAAAAACAGAGCATTTAAGCTCTACTTTTTGTCTTTCTTTTTAGAAGTCTCAGCGCCTTTACTTTTATTAGGTTTTTTCTTAGAAAGCTTTTTTACTTCTTTAAAAATAACGTGCTTCCTAAGCTTTGCGCTGTATTTTTTGACTTCTATCTTTTGATCTGCCTTATCCCCCTTTTTGTTTCGACGTGTGTAATACGTTTCTTTGGTGTCAGGGTTTTGCAGAATGATCAATGTTTTCTGTGCCATAGTTCCGACATAATACCAACAATTCTATAAAAAGCAATGGCGAGGACGTTTTGGCGTCCTCGCCCGGTTTTAACTCCTTGGAAAAGGGTGTTTTTTTGCTTGAACAAAGAGCACAAGCAAAAGACCCAACAAGTCCAAAGGAAACGAAATCCAATCCAAAACTTTTTTCATAAAACCTCGTTTTTCTGGACTGTACAAACTACATCCCAAGGATCAGGTCCTTGTCGTACTCATCGTAGCAGTCTACCTTTGCAACTCTTGGGATTACAAATATAATCACAAAAATCGAAGAAAGAAAGCTAAAGAGTCCAATTCCAGCTTTGTAGCGAACCTTCATAACAAACCTCGTTTGGTTCTCTTTCAATTTCCCACGTCAAGAGTTTTTTGTCAAGAGTGGATAAAATTATCTATCGCTTCGTAAATATTTTCGAAGTCTTCATATTTAAACCACTTTATTCTTTTGTCTTTTCTGAACCACGTTAGTTGTCTTCGAGAATATTGCCAACTTTTATTTATTATTTCTTCTTTCATTTTTTCTTCTGATATCATTCCTCTTAAGAATCTAGAGATATATCTATACTCTAGACCCAGCTCTTCAAATCTTTCCCAAGGGAGACCATTTTCATGTAGTTTTTCTACTTCTTCTAACATTCCAGCCTTAAGTCTGTTTTCTAATCTTTGCTCAATACGTTCCCGTAATTCATCCCCTGTTTCTATTCCAATCTGCAATGATTCATACTTTGGATTTGTTTTTGCTTTTGGAACATACCCAACGGCTTTTGCTATTTCAATTGCTCTTACAAATCTTCGCTTGTTGTATATGTCGATACTTGCATGCCTATCGGAATCTAGAGTTTTTAATATTTCACTCAATTCTTCTATATTTTTTGTTTCGAGCTCCTCTCTTAATCTTTCGTTTGGGGGAACATCTGGAAAGGATAGTCCATCTACAACCGCTCTTGCATAAAAACCAGTACCTCCTGCGATTATGGGGAGTTTGTTTCTGTCCAATATGTTGTTGATAGATTTCTCAGCCAATTCTTTGAATTCTGTAATATTAAAAACATGCTTTGGGTCAGCCACATCAAGTAGGTGGTGGGGAACACCTTTCATTTCTTCTTTTGTGATTTTACCAGAACCAATATCAAGCCCCTTATACACTTGTCTTGAATCAGCAGATACTATTTCACCATTAAATTTTAAAGCTAACTCCACGGCCAAGTCACTCTTGCCCGAAGATGTTGGTCCTACTATCACTAATATTTTCATGTTGAAAATATAACACATTGATTCTGATATAATTAGTGTTATATATGATAGATTTTTATCCTTTCTTTCTAATAATTTTTGCTGGAGTATTTTTCTCGATGGTTTTCAGAAAAATGCATGTTCCTTGGGTTGTTGGATTGATAATTGGAGGAATGTTAATAGGTCCAAATGTTTTTAATGTACTTCAAATTACCCCAACGGTAGAGTTTATATCTCAAATTGGACTTATTTTTCTGATGTTTATGGCGGGACTTGAAACAAAACTCTCAAGTTTTAAGGATTTTAAGGGAGGTTTAGTGTGGCTTTCGTTTATAAATGCAGCTGTTCCTTTTCTTGTAGGATTTGGTATAGCTGCTTATTTCGGTTACGAATTCTTGGCTTCAGTGTTGGTGGGTGTTATTTTTATCTCATCATCAATAGCTGTTGTAATACCTTCA
>JBFIIZ010000064.1:0-2699 GCA_041601015.1 Minisyncoccia bacterium
CATCGGCTCTTCTAAATTTATTTTCTATGCTTGAAACAATGTTTCTTCTTGGAAAAATAACACTATTGTTTTTAGGAAACATCCAAAAATATTTTCCAGAAATTTCTTCTACTACTATGTTTTTTAATTCTTTGGTGTTTATAACCTTATTACCAACTATTTCTATGTTCCTAATCTCAAATTGATTCAAGTGTGATACAAGTGAAAATAAAACTATAAACAAAACAAAAATCCCAAAATTTATTCCGGACTTAATCAAAAACCGATTTCGTCTATCTCTTGAATATTTTTTTGAGCGAAGCCACCGCCTCCTACCTAACATGTTTAGGTTTTAGATATTTTATCTTTGCCAAAATATGGAATCAAAACTTCAGGTATCTTTACTGACCCGTCTTCTTGTTGGTTGTTTTCCACAAGTGATATTAGAAATCTGGGTGTTGCTATGGCTGTGTTGTTGAGAGAATGAACATATTTCATACCGGTATCATCTTTGTACCTAATGTTTAGTCTTCTTGATTGAAAATCATGAAAATAGGAACAAGAGTGTGTTTCTCTGTACTTATTCTCTGAGGGCACCCATGTCTCTATATCGTATTTTTTTACTTGACCAAGACCCAAGTCTCCGGCGCAATTAAGAACAACCCTATAAGGTATACCAAGAGACTGAACTATCTCCTCTGCGTTTGCTTGAAGCTCTTCGTGTAATCTCACGCTCTCTTCATGGCTAGCTTCACATAAAACTACCTGTTCAAGCTTCATAAACTCATGCACACGCATAAGACCTTTAGTGTCTTTTCCATAGCTCCCAGCCTCCCTTCTATAACAAGGAGAGAAGGAAAGAAATTTTATAGGTAAGTCTTTTTTATCAAGCGTTTCATCCATATAAAATCCCATAATTGGAACCTCTGATGTGCCCGATAGATAACTCTCGTCTTGTGTTTTATACAAATCTTCTTCACTCTGTGGAAGGTATCCAGTTCCTACAAAAGCCTCTTTTCTGATCAAAGAGGGTGTAATCATGGGAGTAAATCCCCCCTTCTTCATTAGAAAATCTCTTACATAATTCCAAATAGCAAAAGAAAGTAGAGCCCCATCACCTTTTAAGAAATAACCTCTAAATCCAACAATTTTCACACCTCTATCAAAATCAACCATACCAAGATTGGTCATAATATCTACATGATTTTTTGGTGTAAATGAAAAACTGGTTTCTTCGCCCCATTTTTTTATCTCTTCATTTTGCTCATCGTTAATCCCCTCTGGCACAGAGACATCAGGTATATTTGGAACCTGAAGCATTAGACTTCTCCACTCCTCCATCACTCCTCTAAAACGAGTTTCTTCCATTTGAAGCTCTTCTTTTACAACCTTCATCAACTCTACTAACTCTTTCTTCTTATCATCGCCCACAGAAGGTATTTGCTCTGAAGCTTCGTTTTGTTGTTTTCTTTTATTTTCTATACTTTTTAGCAAACCCCTCCTTTCACTATCTACAGCAATAAGTCTGTCAATATCAATATCAATCTGCTTTTTTCTAGCAGCTTCTTTGATTAAATCTACATTTTCTGTGATTAACTTTATATCTAACATATATATTTGAGTATACTGTAGTAAGTATAAACCATGTATAAAGATATTCACAGACTCAAAGAGAATCAATTTCCCAGGCTTCTAAGGGAGATCTCTGATCCACCAAAAGAGCTTTATATTAGAGGAGAGTACCCGGATGAAGAAAATAATAAGTTTTTGTGTGTAATTGGGTCTAGAAAATACAGTGATTATGGCAAACAAGCTGTGGATAAAATCATTTCAGGGCTTGCTGGCTTTAATATTGTTATTGTCTCAGGGCTAGCAATAGGTATTGATTCAATAGCACACACCACTGCCATTAAAGTGGGCTTAAAAACGATTGCGGTGCCTGGCTCTGGCCTTAATGATTCTGTTATTTACCCAAGAACAAATGTTAATCTTGCGGACAAGGTTTTAGAAAGCGGAGGGGCTCTAATTTCAGAATTTGAACCAGATTTCAAAGCAACAGTTTGGAGTTTTCCCCAAAGAAATAGAATTATGGCGGGTTTGTCTCATGCTGTCCTTGTGGTTGAAGCAGAAACCAAATCAGGAACGCTTATAACAGCAAGACTTGCGGGGGAATACAACAGAGATGTTCTTGCTATACCTGGTTCTATTTTTGATAAGAGAAGTTTTGGTCCACATATGCTTATAAGAACAGGCGCTGTTCCAACAACATCAGCAGAAGACGTTTTAGAGGTTTTTGGCATGAACAAAGAAGAAGGAAAAACCGAGAGAATAAGTAAAATATTTGAGAGTCTGTCTGAAAATGAAAAAAATATATTGGCGCTACTTCAGACACCACTCACAAGAGACGAAATTCTATATAACTCTAAAATGCCTATTTACAAAATAAATTCTATTTTGTCTTCTTTGGAGATAAAAGGTGTTATAGAAGAAAAACTTGGGAAAATATACAGAAAGTAAAAACTGTTGAATAAAAAAGACCCCAACCGCCCAAAGGGAGGAAGGGGTCAACGGAAGTTTTCTATCCATTTGGCGCGGTTTATTTAAGTGGCACGCCGTTTACTTAATAGGATAGGTCTGTGAAAAACACGGGGGACCAACACCGTTCAGCATGGAAAGCGATTGTGAACCTCCGCAATAAACTGTTTTCAGTTGATAGCTGA
>JBFIIZ010000065.1:0-2460 GCA_041601015.1 Minisyncoccia bacterium
ATATCATCTTGCTGGACAGGTGGCGGTCACTACAAGTTATGAAAACCCAAAGGACGATTTTCACACCAATGCATACGGTTCTTTTCTTGTTGCTGATAGTGGTATACCTGCAATATATATGTCTACCAATAAGGTCTATGGAGATAATGTAAATGACGTGCCTCTTAAAGAATTAGATACTAGATATGATTTTGACGGAGACCTTGCAGAGAGCGGTGTACATGAGAACTTTAGTATTGATTCAAAGAAACATACTCCATATGGAACATCAAAGTTGGTTGGAGAGCTATACATTAGAGAAAACGGAGGAATAGCAAACAGGTGTTCTTGTCTTTATGGCCCCCACCAGCACGGTAATGTTGATCAGGGGTGGTTTTCGCACTTTATATTTGAGAAGTTAAGAGGGAATGAAATAACAATATTTGGAGATGGGAAGCAAGTGAGAGACGCGTTGTATGTCGATGACCTAATAGACCTACTTGTTCTACAAGGAGAAAATATCGCTGAGCTTAGGGGCGAATTCTTTAATATTGGGGGTGGGTATGAGAATACAATATCTCTTTTGGAGTTTTGTGAGATGCTTGAACTCCCAAAGGTTTTTGGTGAATGGAGACCGTCTGACCAAAAGGTATATTATTCTAATATAAACAAAGCAAAGGAGCGCCTAGGCTGGAGCCCTAAGATTGGGATAAAGGAAGGGGTAGAGAGAACTAAAAAATGGGCAGAGAGTTTTTATTCGGAACCTAGTATATGAGCAAAAAATTATTACTATACGTAAATAAATCCAAAAAAAGGGATAGTTTGTATTGTTCCCAACTTCTCTTTCCCTTTTGGGGGATTGATGTAAACGACAGGGCCCCTTTTACAAAAGCGACATTTGAGAGCTTGAGCTTTGACGACTCATATTATGGGATAACAGATAATGTTGAAGAAGCGGATGTCGTTTTTATTCCACATAATTATTGGGATTTAAAGAAAAGAGATAGATCTATAATAGATTGGTATGTTGAATTTGCACAAAAGCACAATAAACCGATTCTTATTGATGCTTTTGGTGATACGATGAAGCAAATAAATATTCCTAACAGTATTGTTATTCGTCTTGCGCAATATAGAACAAGAATAAATAAAAATGATGTAATTGTGCCTGTTTATGTTGAGGATTTGGCTGAATCTTATTATGGAGGTCAAGTCAAAATAATGGAGAAGGAAAAAATACCAACCATAGGTTTTAGCGGTTGGTCATATCTTCCATTTTTTAAGTACTACAGAACTTATTTAAAAGATTTGCCATATAGAATTGTAAGCATTTTTTATAGAAGAATAGATATTTTTAGAAAAGGTATTTTTTTGAGAAGAAAAGTTCTTGATATTTTAGAAAACTCTAAATTAGTAAAAAGCGATATAACAAGATTGGGGTCCTTTTCTGGTCATGTTAGAACGTTAGAGGAAAAACCTGAAGTAGCCCGCAAGAGGTTTATAGAAAAAATAATGACAAATAATTACTCGCTTTGTGTTAGGGGTGACGCGAATGCTTCAACAAGGTTTTATGAAATTTTGAGTCTTGGCAAGATTCCTGTGGTGATAGACACGGAGGGTGTTTTTCCGCTTGAACAGCACATAAAATATAAAGATTTTTGTGTTTTTGTAGATCACAAAAATGTTAAAGATTTTCCTAAGATAGTTGCTGATTTTCATAGCAAGGTATCACAAGATAGGTTTGCTGAAATGCAGAAAATGTCTAGAGAAGCATTTCGTAAATATTTAAGAATAGATTCTTATACTAAGTATTTAGTAGATGAAATAAGGGCCAGACTATGAAACAGGTAGATAAAGACAACTACGAGTTTAATAAGTATTGCGGCTTAGATAGGTGGGCTAGTTATCACTATCAACTTAAAGAAGTGATCGGTTTAAAGCCTGAGTCGGTACTTGAAATAGGGGTTGGGGATAAGGTTTTTTCGTCTTATTTGAAAAGTAATACAGGAATTAGATATACAGGACTTGATGTTGCAGAGGATTTAGAGCCAGATATTGTTGGTGATGTTTTAAACTTAAACATAGAAGACGGCTCTTTTGATGTTGTTTGTGCTTTTGAGGTGCTCGAACATCTTCCGTTTGAAGATTTTGAACGTGCTTTAGGAGAGATGAGTCGTGTTTCTAAAAGATATGTTGTTTTAAGCCTTCCTCATTTTGCCCCACCCGTACGTTTTCTTCTGAAGATACCTTTCATTAGGAAGATAGAGTTTGCGTATAAGATTCCTTACTATAGAAAGCATAAGTTTAATGGACAGCATTATTGGGAGATTGGAAAAAAAGACTATTCTTTGGGGAAACTAAAAAAAGTTTTAAAAGATATAGAAGCCAGTAACCCAGAGAAAGCTAGGAAAGTAGCTAAAGCCTTATCATTCTGTAACATGAGGAGATGACGTGGCTGATTGTGTAAGTGAAGTTTTAAAG
>JBFIIZ010000066.1:0-2292 GCA_041601015.1 Minisyncoccia bacterium
TCAACAGCTATGCAGTTTTATTATGATAAATATGGAAACTTTCCTCCGGTTACAAGAAGGTGTTGCAGTGGTGGTAGCGGTGGTACTCATAATGTAAGTTTTGAAGAGGTTGCAGCAGCTCTTGTGAGCGAAGGTTTTTTAACATCAATCCCAAGAGATCCCAAACATCCACCTCTGGGTTATATGCTTTATAATTACGGAGGCAATATAGGTTACATTGCCGTGACTTATCTTGAAGCTATTGAACCAACAACGGATCCTCCACTTGAGAATTCGTGCCGACCATTTACTAACAACTGGTGTAGCAGTACAAGACCGAGTACTGCATACTGTATTTGTAATAACTATAACTAATTATGAAATTTATATATCTTTACTTTATAGCAATCGCTTGCTTTCTTATGCTTGATGGCTTGTGGCTAGGTTTGATTGCAAAAGGTTTTTATTCGACACACTTGGGATACTTATTTACAGAGAAATTTAACTTTCTGATTGCTGGATTATTTTATTTAATTTATGCGGCCGGGATAATTTACTTTGTTGTTTCTCCAAACATGGGTACTCCTATATGGAAAGTATTTCTTATAGGTGCATTTTTGGGTATTCTAGCTTATGGCGCCTATGACTTCACAAACCATGCAACAATTAAGGATTGGCCTTGGATAGTCACTATTGTGGATATTCTGTGGGGTGGCTTTGTTACGGGCTCTGTGTCCTCAATTGTGGTGTTTTTGAGCCGATATTTAAGCTAAAAACCTTGCAAGATTTTTTAATGTGTGGTATTATCAAGCCTATGGATAAACAATATCGAGGATATTGCGTTAAGTGTCGAGATAAAGCAGGCCGAGACATGAAGGATGTCGAGGTAGTAACCATGAAAAATGGACGAAAGGCTGCTAAAGGCAAGTGCGCAGTATGTGATACAGGAATGTATCGAATCCTTTCTAAGGATGCAGCGTAAATTTATAAATAACGTAGGGCGAGTGAAATATATGTTTACATATATTTCCGAGCCGAGGCATTTATATAGGCCTATATAATAATATATAAAAAGAACCCACACTCTGTGGGTTCTTTTTGTTTGCGGTTAATGTAAAATTAAATTATGAAAAATGTATATAAATTTATAGTTGCACTAATCGCATCTTATGGAGCTGGTTTTCTTGGTTCCTTTTTTACAATGTCAGAGATAGGCACATGGTATTCGCTTATTGAAA
Organism: Minisyncoccia bacterium; assembly: GCA_041601015.1. Classification (GTDB taxonomy): domain Bacteria; phylum Patescibacteriota; class Minisyncoccia; order Phycocordibacterales; family PCTT01; genus 21-14-all-36-13. Next base: position 1,218 of record JBFIIZ010000066.1, read on the forward strand.
AACCATTTTTTAACCCACCTAACTGGGTTTTTGGTCCAGTCTGGTCTGTTCTCTATTTTATGATCGCAGTATCTTTGTTTTTGTTCTGGAAAAGGGAGGTGCGCGGTGAGCACCAAAGAGAGATTTTTGGTCTCTTTATATTCCAACTAATATTGAATGCACTTTGGTCAATAGTATTCTTTGGTTTTCATAGTCCAGAAATCGCAATGGTTATAATTTTTGTTTTAGTTCTAAATATAGGACTACTTATAAAACAACTATGGAGGCAGTATAGAGCCTCTGCCTATCTTTTGATTCCGTATCTACTCTGGGTCTCCTTTGCAACGATATTAAATATTGCAATCGTCTATCTCAACTAAAGAAATAAAAAACCGCCACTGTAGTGGCGGTTTTTTATTTAACTTTTTCCAAGAATTCGGCGATTAGCATTTGCCCCAGCTTCCCATCGTCACGGCTCTCTACCGTAACCTTAAGCGACTTAACTTCTTGGTCGCCGAGCACTAGAGCATAAGGCACTTTTTCTATATTCCAATTTCTTATTTTTTTACCGAGTGTGTCTTTACCATCATCAAGCTCTACTCGTACACCCTTTGCGCTTAATTCATTAAATACAGCTTTTGCATACTCGAGTTGAGCATCTGATATTGGTAAAATCTTAACTTGAACAGGGGATAGCCAATACGGAAACGCTCCGGCAAAATGTTCTATCATTACAGACATAAATCTTTCCATTGAACCCGCTATAGCACGATGTATCATAACAGGTGTTTTCTTTATACCGTCTTTGTCTGTGTACTCTAATTCAAATCGTTTTGGCATATTGAAGTCTAGTTGTGCTGTTGCAAGTTGTCTCTCTCTACCAATAGCGTCTTTGAACATGAAATCTAGCTTAGGTCCGTAAAACGCAGCTTCACCTTCTACTTTTTTATAATCTAGACCTTCATCTTGTGCAATTTTCTCAAGTGCTTTTTCAGAAATATCCCAAACCTCGTCTCCCCCAAGATATTTGTCTTTATCACTAGGGTCTCTTGTGGAGAGTGATACCCAATAATTACCATCACCCAGCATCTCAAAA
>JBFIIZ010000067.1:0-2085 GCA_041601015.1 Minisyncoccia bacterium
ACAAGGACTGTGATAATAGGTGAGGGAACACCAGAGGAAGCTGTGGAGGAACCTGTAGAGGAGGTGGTAGAAGAAACAGCAACCACGACCCCAGAGGTAATAGGGGAGACAGCTACCACAACACCTGAAGTTGTAGAAGAACCTGTGGAAGAAGTAGTGAAGGAAGCTCCTGTAGAGGAAGAGACACCAGCTGAGGAAGTAGTGGAGGAGACTCCAACTGAAGAGCCTGTGGAAGAAGCTCCGGTAGAGGAGACATCTGTGGAAGAGACCACCGCCACGGCGGGGCAAGCTTCGGTTGAAGAAACAGCGACTAGTACACTAACAGAATAAGACGCGTAAAATAGTTTGATTTGTGAAATTTATACAAACTGTCAACAGGGGTGTCTTGTAAAAGTCATAATTTTTGACACTCGTCAAATAGTGATTTACTTTTCGTAAAAAAACTCTAAAAACACAACAAAATATATTTTCAGAATAAACCCTTATTATAAGGGCTTTATTTGTGACAGGTATTTCTTGTTAAACGAGATATGTAATTTTAAAAACATATCTCGTTTAAAAAACATGAACAAAAACCTACATGAGCTCTAAGTAAGATAGACCTTCAGTGATGCTTGGTGAGACACTAGTAATCTGAAGTTGTGAGTCTACGTTTTGTATACATAAAAAGACAAATAAAAAAGTTACGATTTTAAGCCACCGATAAGAAAATATTAGTATTTTGTGACTTAAGTATTGAATATGCAATAGAAAAACTTGACACTTATTCTTGAAAATAAAAAATAAAACATTTAAAAATAAGAGTTCCTTAGAAAAATCCTGTAAGAGGGCTAATTATAGGCGCATATTTCTACTCCTTTTTGATGAAAAAAATTGAAGAAAAGAGGGACTTAAGTGCATTCTGACGAGAACTCATATCGTGGCTTGCACTCAGAAACACAATCTCTTTTCTTGCACTTCTCCCCAGAAAAAACCCTTATTTACAGCACCCCTCCGTACAATATGCATATCGTGAAAGACGAAATAACCATAAAGGGAAAAAAATACATTTCTACAAAAGAGGGTTCATCACTCTCTGGTTATTCGCACAACTACATCAGTCGACTTGGTCGTTCAGGCAAGGTGAAATCCAAAGTGGTCAAAAAAGTTCGTTATGTAAACAAGGACGACCTACTTCGATTTGTAGATGAGACAAAATCAGAAGATTTGGTGAAGGGTGATGAGAAATATATTTCATCAAAGGCTGCTTCCAAGATGTCTGGTTATACAAAAGACTATGTTGGACAACTTGCTAGGGGTAAAAAAATTAAATCAAAACTTTTGAATGGAAGATTGTTTGTAAGTAAGGATGATTTAGTCACATACATAAACCTGCCAACCACTGGAATTCAACACAAGGCTATAGAGTCCATGGGTGTACACAGTCCGGTTCGAAAAAGAAAGTTAAAAAAGGTTTCAAAGAATCTAACAAAATATTCCAACGAGGCTCTAAAGGGTCTGGGACAAATCGCATCATCATACTCTGCTGTGGAGTTCAAAAAAATAGCTGTTGCTGGCGCATTGCTAGTGGCTCTTGCCGCTGGTTCGTATCTACCTTTTAATCTCACAAGTGTTGCTAAAGAAAGCGCAAAGCTTGTGTATTTCTCTGTTGAATCATTGAGTGAAGATGTAGAAGAAAAAGGGATTGCTTATGCAGTTAGGGACTCTATAAGGTATACAAAAAAAGAATCAAAAGAAGTTCTTAGTAGTCTAGGATCTGTGCCTAACAACTTAGCTCTTGCTATCCTAGAGACTTCTGGGTTTATAGGAAAAGCTTCTATTAATGTATACGATTATGTAAATTGTGTACTTATTAAAAAATGTGACGATGGAAATGCTCTATTGGTAGACAATAATTTGGATGAAGAAGTCGATAACGCAAGAGAAAGACTAGCTTCAAACAATTCAGGTAACGTAGGTCTGGGTACACAGGAGGAGGTAGCTCCAATAGTCATAAACACTACAAACACAGTAGAGCGTGTGATAGAGAGAGTAACCACAACTGGTATATCAAAAGAAGAGTTAGATCTAGAACTACAACAACTA
>JBFIIZ010000068.1:0-1786 GCA_041601015.1 Minisyncoccia bacterium
ACCAGAACCTGTTGTACCAGAACCTGTTGTACCAGAACCTGTTGTACCAGAACCTGTTGTACCAGAACCTGTTGTACCAGAACCTGTTGTACCAGAACCTGTTGTACCAGAACCTGTTGCTGTTCCGTCACCATTTGATACGAAAAAAGAACCAGAAGCCGTTTCGTCTGTAATGGAAGAAAAAGAAACGCCAGTGTCTAAAGAGGGAGCAATGAAATCTTTACAGGACTCTCTTGATAAACTTGCTTCTACTCCAATAAACCTCGAGGGTGTACAAAAAGAAAAAGTGGTCGCGCTTGCTATTGCGCTCATGATTGTCTTTGGTCCATACATTTCTTCACAAACAGGTTTTCTATCTAAACTTACTAACTCTTTTTCATTAGCAAATGAGTCTGTTGTTTCTGGTTTAGAAACAGTAGCAAAGGAGGTTTACGAAAAGACATATGACGAAGGTGTATTACGTTTAGTGACAGATTCATTAGCTTACTCAGAATCAATGGCTGTAAAAGGTCTTGCTTCAGTTTTTTATACATATAGTCGAATTGACGACATTGTCCTAGGGGCTCCAAAAAAAATATCTGAAAACTATACTGGTATGAACATAGACGTTCCCGCAAAAACACTAAAAGCATCTGCTCTAGACTCAGCAGAAGATCTTGCCAGGGATGTTTATGAATGGTTCTACGTAAGAAATGTAGAATAAACTATTTAGTATCTTTGATTTGTGTTGCAAAAACAACTCCAAGGAGCATAAAAACACCGATACCGACAAAAATATATTGAAAATCTAAAAATAAAAGAAAAGGAGACACCATCAGTGGTGCTATAAGATAAGCGATAGGTCTTAGCATTCTCCAGAAACTAATATCATCAGTGTCAGAGCTGTTGATTTTTTTGAAAAAATAACTTTCTGTAGTTACTTCTACCATTGCTGCACCTACTCTAGTCATGAATAACGCCAATGACCATATCAAAAGACCTGGGGTGTTTATAAAAGAAAGCAATCCTGTGGTTATCGCAATCACAATAAACCCTATGGACAATATTTCTTTCTCCCCGTATTTCTTATCAGCCAAGTATCCAATAGGCCACTCAAATATCACATAAGCGGCCATCATTATTGAAAATATAATACCGATTTCCTTAAAATTTAGTCCAATGTGTTGATGCAGATATATTGGAGTATAAATAACCATCCAAGCAAAGAATAATTTCAACATTAAACCAGACAGAAATATAAACCTCTTGTCTTTGTTTTTTACGACGTCAATAAAATCTTTGTAAAATGACAAATGGTGATATTTTGCATCTTTAAAGTTGAATAAAGTTTTTCTCAAAATAAGCACTGCCGGAATTAGAAAAACAATTGAAGCTATGTATACAATTGCGTAATTCTCTGATTTTCCTATTAGAAACCCAGCTAAAAGCGGTGCTGTTAGCCATGAAATACTCATCAGTGAATAAGCGAGACCTCTTGTTGCGCCAGTGTTAGAATCTTTAGAGTATCTTTCGAGGAATATATCAGAATTAAAACCAACAACGGTTGATAATATAAAGTGTAATAAGAAGGCTACTATTAAAAATACTGGTTGAGTCCATAAAATCAGACCAAGTAAAGCTAAAACCTCAAGCCCTATTAAAGAGAGAGTTGTTTTATAGTTTCCAAACTTTTCTAAAGCATAAGAAACAGCAACCAAAGATATGATGGTTAGTATTGATCCTACGCTATAAATAAACCCAACTATTTCTTCACTAAAAAATGTAGAAAGAAATGTTGAATTAATAA
>JBFIIZ010000069.1:0-1779 GCA_041601015.1 Minisyncoccia bacterium
ACTCCTTGTATGCTTTATTTTTCTTTGTGATCTCCCCTATCTCGAAAGCAGTAATCGCCGCGTTGGCTAAAAAACCAGACTGATTTTCTGCCACAAGAGCCTTGCGTCCTAATTGATTCCACACGAAAGGAGTATCTAGGTTGTGCGACCATTCATAACAATGAACCTGAGTAGAGACAGTTAAAACCCCATTTACTTGTTTTGTATATTCTGGAGTCATATCAATTATTTGACCAATAAATTTTATCATCGCGCTTTTTCTGCTATTAACGTTAGTGACGGCAGATACTAACACCCAATTTCCGACATAAACGCTCGCAGGTAATGTACCAACCATTATAATATTACATTTTGACGTAGCCGAATTTTTAGTTCTATTGAATTGAATATCAGTAACGCCAGAACTTTGCAAGACGTGAGTGGCGTCAGCACCAGTCTCTTGAGGATCTAAATTTTCAGATACGTCTGACTTATTTGTCATTTTTTGGGTATTCTTTTGTAAAAAAGATTGTTGAGAATTTCCAACAAGAACGCTATCAACTATATCACCCAAACCAAACGTGGTAGGATCATCAGGATTTGTCGGGTCTAATTCCTTACCGGGAAACACCTCTACCACATATCCTAAAAAATTATTGCCGGTTTCCCGTCCAAAAATCATTTACTTATTCCTTTACTTGGGTTTACCTGGATATGTTCCTTGATTTAACCCCCCTGTAGTTTCATTTACCTTCAAAGCAGACATAAACGCATTCATAAGTTGTATTTGTGCTTGACCGCCAAAAGTACCAATAACAACAGTAGAACCCTCTTCTACTAGAGATTCTTTTGATTGAACTCTGGCAGCGAACTCCATCCTGTCATCAAGACTTCCCTGTTCCAAAGCCCTTTTGAATTCGGCATCAGACCCTTTTCTGGCAGCTTGTTTTAAATCTTCGAATTGATCAGGTTCCATTCCAGATATACCGCTTATGATGGCACTCTCATCTGTTTTTCCTATATATTCCAACACATCAGCCCTAGTCACAGGTTTTTGTAAATCTTTAGCTCCCGGAACGAACATACTTCTTACATTTCTAAGTTGTTGCTTAAGCATCGAATTTTTAGCTTCCGTTTCCCTCTCGCGTTTTTTAATAGCCTCCTCCCTTATTTTCTTTTCAGACATAGGCAAGCCACTCTCACCAAGTTCAGCAACGGTACTAAAGGTAAGTAATTCACCTACTCCAACTTCTAGTCCAGCCGCGCTAAGTAAAGCATATTCAGTTCCTATTTTATTAGCAAAGTCCATACTTTGATCTGTTGTTAGGTACTCTTTTCGTTTTTTCTCTAACTCATCTGGGTCTGTGATCCCCTCAGTAAAAACACCTTCGGCAGCAAGATTTTGAGCCTGAAGAGTCCTTATTCTTTCTCTGACAAGATTCCTATCAATACCTTTAATTTTTGCCATCCCGGTTGCTACATTTAAGCCAGCATTCACTAGACTTCTCGCCCTCCCAGAAGTATATATAGCCATCTCTTTCACGGTTTTATTCGGATCTACATGTGCGGATTCTGGATCTACTACCACCCACTTACCATCAACCATCTTTTGTAATTTATAATGCAAATGAGGAGGAGGCCTTCTTACTGTCCCGTCTTTGTTCCTAATCCAACCGGTGTTGCCAGATTCAGCAAAAAAATCTCCTTTCTTTATCTCCTGTCCCTTCTTGACATTTATACCTTTCAAGTGCATAAAGCCCATACGCCACAAAGGCTTTCCTTCTGCATCCCTACTGATAG
>JBFIIZ010000070.1:0-1692 GCA_041601015.1 Minisyncoccia bacterium
GACAACATAGCAAAACGAGAGCATGTTCTTTTGGAGGTGAAGCTTCCTAGAGAACAGTATAAATCTCCTCTTGCAATGGAACTTGTTTTAAATGCTTTACATGAAAGAGCTGGGGAGGCGAATTGGTTACAGAAATATTGGAAAGGTGGCACAAGACCTTGGTACTCACTTGAGATTGTTTCAATAGAGGGTGATATTAGATTTTTCTTTTGGACACAGAAAAAAACTAAACACCTAATAGAGCATCAGGTTTATGCTCAGTATCCAGACGTGGAAGTTTCTGAGGTGGAGGATTATACAAATTTCATAAAATATAATCACGAACAAATAGGGCTTTTTGGTTGTAATTTTGTTCCAGTGAAATCAGATGTATATCCAATAAAGACATATATAGACTATGGTTTGGATAAAGACCCAAAGGAGGAATACAAAATAGACCCAATGACTCCAATGATGGAGTTTCTTGGCGCTCTTGGTCCAGGTGAGCAGTGTTGGTATCAGATAATGATTAGGTTTCATAAAAATAGAACAAAGAAATCAAGTAGTTGGAAAGATCAGTTATTGGGGGCAGGTATGACAAGTTGGCAAAAGGATGCACAGGCTGAAGTGGACAAACTTCTTAATAGGGACCCTAAAACAAAGGTGCCTCAGTTTGAGGTTGGAGGAGAAAATAAATTTCCGGTTCAAAAGGTTAGCAGTGACGGGGAAAAAGAGGCGGCAAAAGCAATAGAAAGAAGTATGGCAAAAAATGTTTTTGATGTTGGTATCTTGGGTCTGTATATAGCAGAGACAGACAGTTTTAATGGTATAAACATATCTGGAATGATTGGTTCTTGGAGACAGTTTGGCTCTGATAACTTAAATGCTATAAAACCAACAAGTCCGTTGTTTAAGTTTAGCTATCCTTGGCAGGATTATAAAAATACTAGGAAGAATAGGATAAAGGCCAAAATGTTTGATGCCTACAGGAGGCGCTCATACTTTCATTGGCCTTATAAAAAACAACCTTTTGTTATGACCACAGAAGAGCTTGCTACTATATTTCATTTCCCAGGAAGTGTTGTACAGACACCTAGCTTTAAGAGGATAGAAGCAAAGAAGACCGAACCACCTTCCAACCTTCCTGTATAGTTTTATATTATGAAAATAACAAAGATAGATCTTTTTGACCTAGAATTAAATAATGTACGAAGGAAGCTCAAATTTTTTTTGATGAGATTTTTTTGGTATGCAAAAAAATACAATAAACATTTTTTGATTGGCCTGATTTTGATTTTTACAACAGCATACTTATTGTTTGCGGTTGCTCCATCGGACTTTCCTGTTGGCAGAACTGTGAATATAGCCGAAGGCACTACTCTAAATGAGGTTGCTAATAACCTTAAGAAAGAAAAAATAATAAAATCTACGGTTTTGTTTAAAGCCCTTGTGTTTATACAGTCTGGTCAAGATGGAGTGATAGCAGGTGACTACTTCTTTAGTCGTCCTGAGAGCGTATTTAAGGCATCCAGAGCTGTTGTTACTGGGGACTATGGTTTGAATCCTTTCTCCATAACAATACCCGAAGGGGCCACAGTTGTTGAGATGGCATTAATTTACGAGAGGGTCCTGGGTGGGTTTGTTGCAGAAGAATTTGTAGAACTAGCCTTACCTTTTGAGGGTTATCTTTTCCCCGACACTTATTTCTTCCTA